>JBJOFA010000001.1:0-23003 GCA_046049015.1 Actinomycetota bacterium
GCGATCGGAACGACCGCCGTACGTTCTTTGGAAAGTGCCGCCCATTTCAATGAATTGACGGGTCGAACCAAGTTGTATATCCATCGTGGTTTTGATTGGCGGGTAGTCGATCTGATGATGACCAATTTTCATATGCCTCGCACCACACTCTTGGTCATGATCGATGCCTTTATTGGTTCGCGGTGGCGAGATATTTATCAAACTGCTCTTGATGACGAGTACCGGTTTCTTTCTTTTGGCGATGCCATGCTGTTGGATCGGCATCTGATCTGATGCGAATCTTTGCCGAATAATGATCGCTAATAAACGAGTCCGGAGTTTTGATGTTTCCAATCGAGATTGAAATAGAAGCCACCGATGGCGCGGCTCGGACCGGGCGAGCCACGACCGCTCGAGGTACGTATCGAACGCCGTGTTTCATGCCAGTGGGCACTCGGGGTGCCATCAAATATTTGAGTGCAGCTGATTATGAGGCCTTGGGTGCAGAGATCGTGCTGGGGAACACCTACCACTTGATGCTTCGCCCTGGAGCGGAGATCGTGGCCAGTTTGGGGGGTCTTGGAAAATTCGCCGGATGGTCGGGCTTGACATTGACCGATTCCGGAGGTTTTCAAGTTTTTTCTCTGCAACCCGACGTGGATGATGACGGCGTTACATTCCGCTCGACCTACGACGGCAGTCGCCATCGATTTACTCCGGAAACGGCGGTGGCCACTCAGACATTGTTGGGCGCTGACATTCAGATGGTTCTTGATGTCTGTCCGGCTCTGCCGTCGCCCGAACCCGAGATACGTAGAGCCGTTGAACGAACTGGTGAGTGGGCGGCCCGGGCACGAAAGGTTCACAATCGGGAAGACCAATCTCTTTTTGGCATCGTGCAGGGTGGAATTTCAACTTCCTGGCGTCAACACAGTGCGGAGTTGACCGTTGCTCTCGATTTCGACGGATATGGCATTGGGGGGCTTTCCGTGGGTGAAACTCGACAGGAGATGTTGCCAGCTTTGGCCGCGGCTCTTGAACATCTGCCGTCGAATCGTCCCCGTTATCTCATGGGGGTTGGCGATCCAGCCTCGTTGGTAGAAGCGGTTGGTCTTGGCGTAGATCAATTCGATTGTGTGATGCAAACTCGACTCGGACGTCACGGAACAGCCTTCACCAACCAAGGGCGACTGCAGTTGAAGAATTTGCGCCACGCCACTGATGACAGTCCAGTGGACGATCGGTGCCCTTGTGACGTATGCCATCGACACAGTCGGGCCTATCTCCGCCATCTTTTCCAGGTCAACGAGCCCACCGCGGCGCGTTTATTGAGCCTTCACAATGTGGCCTGGACTTTGGACCTCATGGCCCGTATGGGGCAGGCCATTCGAGAAGGCCGATTTGATGCGCTGCGCCGTGAGGTTCTCGCAGTCTGGGGGTGAGGGGCACTAGCATTGATCTTGGTTGAGCCAAAAGGCCCAGATCTGCGGCCATTGGTCCGCCTGTAGCAACGGAAGATGACGATGTCACTACACACCTCTGCGAGCTTGGCGCTCGATGCCCCCACTGTCCTTGGTTCGGTCCTCGCGGATGCTTCCACCACTCAGGATCCTGGTGGGAGTTTCGTCTTCACCCTGTTGTTCATGGGTGTTATTGGCGGAGCTATGTACTTCTTAATGATTCGTCCTCAGCGTCGCCGGCTCCGGGAAACTCAAGAACTCCAACGAGCAATTGAAGTGGGCGACGAAATCATTACCAATTCTGGAATGTATGGCTTCGTCAACGCCATCGATGGAGACGTGGTGTGGTTGGAAATAGCCGATAACACCGAGATTCGTATTGCTCGAAATGCCATGCTCCGACGGATCAATCCCACTGTGGAGCCCGCCGGCGGAGAACCGGCAGCTGCTGACGAGCAAGAAAGCGAATAACTAGGTGTTCGTCACTCGTCGTCTCGTCATCTCGATAACCGGTCTTTTACTTCTCGTTGCATCAGCCTTCGCCGGCAATCTTGCGGCGGGGAATGTTCCAGCACTTGGGCTGGACCTCCAAGGCGGTGTGGCCGTCACCCAGGAACCGGTGGGGGAGTACAACTCGGAGAGTTTGGATATCGCCGTCGAAAGAATTCGTGAGCGGGTGGACTCTCTTGGAGTGGCTGAGCCGGAAATCATCCGTCAGGGCGATGCCGTGGTGGTGAACCTGCCCGGCGTTGACAGCCAAGACGAAGCCATCCGACTAGTTCAGGTCACCGGCGCTGTATTGCTCCGTCCAGTATTGGCAGCGGTGCCCGTGGCGCCCGAACAAGACGGAGCGACAACGTCGACAGCTTTAACAACGACGACAGTCGGTGGGTCCGTTTCCAGCAGCACGACGGTGGTGCCCGCGGGCGACGTTGCCACTTCGACTGAGACCACTGCGCCAAACGGCTTGCCTCGAGCCTTGCCGACCAGTGTGACCAGCATTGCTGAGAATGCAGTAACGGATCAGACGTCAACCAGTCTGGCTATTGCGGAAGCGACTACGGAAAGTTCAGCACCGGGAAATGTCGATCTGAGCAATGCCGGAGTATCCGAATTGGGCGACCCAAATGATCCCAATGCCACAGTTGTCGTGGAAAACACCGACGGTTCAGAGTTGTATCAACTTGGTCCCGCCTTTGCCACGGGGGAAGTGTTCAACAGTGATGCTTTGGCCGACATCATCCAGGGCTCCTGGGGTGTGAGAGTCAGTTTGAAATCAGGTCCTGACGGTGCCCAATTGTGGAATGTGGGAGCGGCGCAATGCTTTTCTCGTACCGCAATATGTCCCTCGGGGCGAATGGCCATAGTCCTGGACGGTGTCGTGCAGTCGGCCCCTTCGGTGAATCAGCCATCCTTTTCCGGAGGAGTGGACATCACCGGGGCCTTCACCGAATCCGAGGCTCGGGACTTGGCTCGAGTTCTCAAGAGCGGAGCATTGCCGGTGCGCTTAGAAGTACAAGCGGTGCAATTGGTATCTCCAACCTTGGGTGATGACTCGTTGAAGGCAGCCATCGTGTCCGGACTCGTCGGCATTGGCCTGGTTTTGCTTTTCATGTTGCTGTACTACCGCCTGCTGGCATTGGTCGTGTTGCTCGGCATCATCGTCTCCGGGCTCATTCAATGGAACGTCATATCGCTACTCTCGCAAACCAATGGACTGGCCCTCAGTTTGGCGGGTATCGCTGGAATCATCGTGTCAGTTGGAATCACTGTCGACTCCTATGTGGTTTTCTTTGAAAAACTCAAAGACGAAGCTAAAGCCGGACGAACCTTGAGAGGGTCAGCGGAACGCAGCTTCCGCTCGGCGTGGCGAACAATTCTGACCGCCGACGTGGCTTCGCTTATTGGTGCTTTGACATTGTGGTACCTGACCGTGGGCTCAGTTCGAGGGTTCGCCTTTTTCTTGGCGCTATCAACTCTCTGCGACTTGATCGTCTCTTGGTTCTTCTTGCGTCCGGCCTTCGTTTTGTTCGCCCGCACCGAGCGATTTGGGTCAAAGCGTTTTTACAAAGCTCGCGCTGACGTAGCTGTAGCCGGAGGTGCCTTATGAGTCAGAACGAAGTGTCGGAACAAAGAACCAAGGCAACTGGCTTGTTGTCGAGATTGTTCAACGGTGAGACTTCGTTCGATTTTTTCGGACGGCGTCGTGTCGCCTTTGTTATCTCGCTGATTTTCATTGTCGTGACGCTGGTTTCCCTCATCGGTCAAGGTTTGAATCTTGGGATCGACTTCAAAGGTGGAGTGGCTTGGCAAGTCCCTAAGACCGATTCCATTGATATCGGCGAGGTGCGAGAGATTTTGGACGAAAACGGTGTTCGATCTGATAACGCCAAAATCCAAACACTGGACAGCGGATCTCAGCAAACCATTCGGATTCAGGTAGGCGACCAAACCGAGGAAGTTCGAATTGCAGTCCAGTCTGCGCTGGCAGACGGTGCCGCAGTTGATTCGAACGATGTGTCGGTGAGTTCAGTGAGTTCCTCATGGGGACGTTCGATCACCGAAAAAGCGGTTCGGGCTCTTTTCATTTTCTTGGGTCTGGTGGCGGTGTATATCGCATGGCGCTTTGAGTGGCGCATGGCGCTTGCAGCTCTTATAGCCATGGTTCATGACGTGGTTATCAGCGTCGGTATTTATTCGTTGTTCGGTTTTGAAGTGACTCCGGCGACTGTGGTGGCCTTTTTGACCATCTTGGGATACTCGCTTTATGACACCATCGTGGTTTTCGATCGAGTCCAAGACAACGTCTCAAAGTTTTCTGGAACTCGAGTCTCCATGGGTGACATCAGCAATATCTCCATGAACCAAGTCTTGATGCGCTCCATTAATACTTCGGTGTCATCTATTTTGCCGGTATTGGCAATTTTGATTCTCGGTGCAGGGTTCATGGGTGCGGTGAGTTTGCGCGAATTCGCCGTGGCATTGTTGGTGGGTATGTTGACCGGCGCCTATTCGTCGATCTTCGTGGCCACTCCTTTATTGACCATGTTGAAAGAACGCGAAGGTCGCTATTCCAATATGCGGGGTCAACTCACTACCGGAGCCGAATTGGCCTACCTAGTGGCCAGTGGGTCCACCGTGGGGGCCAAGCCAGTGCGGCGTCATCACACCGATGCTGAAGGTCATGAGATTGCTCAGGTGAGTCCGGCGATGCCAACGGCTTTGTTGACCCATCCGCCACGACCGCGTAAGAAGAAGCGTCGGTAGTTCGACTCATGGAGAGTCTCATACGGGCCATCGCCGACTACCCGACTCCGGGGGTGACGTTTCGCGATATCACGCCTCTGCTTGGCAACGGTCCGGCCTTGCGTCAGGTTGTGGCCGAATTGACTGAGCGCTTTGCCGATCTTGCCATCGATCGGGTCATTGGCATCGAGGCTCGCGGCTTCATTTTGGGCGCTCCTATTGCTGTGGCGCTGGGAGCAGGATTTGTTCCAGTTCGAAAAGCGGGGAAGCTTCCGTGGGCGGTGGTGCGGGAGGAGTACTCCTTGGAATATGGCACGGACAAACTCGAAATTCACCGTGATGCCATTCATCCTGATGAGCGCATTTTGGTTGTCGACGATGTACTCGCCACCGGTGGGACTGCAGCAGCTACTTGTCGGTTGGTGACGGCCTTGGGCGGAAACATCGTGGCCCTAGCTGTATTGATTGAACTGTCGGCCTTGAATGGGCGCAACCAGTTGGGTTCAACCCGAGTGGAGTCAGTCTTCACCTTTTAATGGTGCCGGGCCCTGGGTGGGGTTCAGGGGGTAGAAGAGGCATCAAAGTCTCATCCGGACTGCGATAATGGCTATATGTCAACGGTGACCCGCCTCCTGCCCTGGCGCCGCCAGCAAAGTTCCCCGGTTGACGAAATGTCCCCGGTCCTGGTCTCCTTTCGTCGTAATCATCCCCGCACTTCAACCTTGCTCATGACAAAAGCCTTTGCCACGGCGAGATCTGCTCACGCGCTGCAGACTCGCCGAAGTGGTGAGGGCTATATCAATCATCCATTGGCCGTTGCCAAGATCGTGGCTGATATTGGCTTGGACGAGATCTCCGTGGTGGCAGCCCTCCTTCATGATGCCGTTGAAGACACCGAGATAACTCTGGATGATGTCCAGCGAGAGTTCGGTGGTGAAGTAGCCGCCATCGTGGACGGTGTCACCAAATTGGATCGCATTCAATTCGATTCCAAAGAGGCCCAACAGGCTGCCTCAATGCGCAAGATGTTGGTGGCCATGGCCAAAGATCTGCGAGTTTTGATTATCAAATTGGCTGATCGTCTTCACAACATGCGCACTATTGCCTCGATGCCTCATGAGAAACAACAGCGAATAGCTAACGAGACGTTAGATATCTATGCGCCGTTGGCGCACCGTCTAGGTATGCAAGGACTCAAACAAGAACTTGAGGACCTGGCATTTGCCTCGTTATATCCCAAGCGTTACGCCGAACTCGATTACCTAGTAACCAGCCGCAGTCCGGAACGTGATTTGTATCTAGCCAAAGCTATGGCTGATGTCCGCACCTATCTCGGTGAATTGAAAATTGATGCCGAGGTCACGGGTCGAGGTAAGCATCTCTGGAGCATCTACGAAAAGATGATCCAGAAGGGCAAAGACTTCGACGAAATCTTTGACATCATGGCCATCAGGGTGGTGGTTGATTCAGTGAAGGATTGTTATGCCGCCCTCGGATGTATTCATGGACATTGGAACCCCATCGTTGGGCGTTTCAAGGATTACGTGGCCATGCCGAAGTTCAATCTTTATCAAAGTTTGCACACGACGGTCATTGGACCCGGCGGCAAGCCTTTAGAGATTCAGATTCGCACCAGAGAGATGCACCAACGCGCCGAATGGGGAGTGGCAGCCCATTGGGCCTACAAGGACGATTCGGAGACCCCAGATATCGATTGGCTGAATCGAATCATTGACTGGCAAAGCGAGGTTGCCGATCCGGCCCAGTTCATGGAGAACCTCAAGACGGATCTGGATCAAGATGAGATATTCGTCTTCACTCCGAAGGGTCGCGTCATTGCCTTACCCCAGGGATCCTGTCCGGTGGACTTTGCTTATTCGGTGCATACCGCCATTGGTAATAGCTGTATCGGCGCCCGGGTCAATGGTCGATTGGTTCCGCTGAATCAACAATTGAAGTCCGGAGATACCTGCGAGATTTTCACTTCCAAGGTAGAGACTGCCAGTCCATCGGTTGATTGGTTGGAGTTCGCCGTTTCAGCGCGAGCGCGCCACAAGATCAAGCAGTGGTTTTCTCGTGAGCGTCGCGAGGATCTCATCGAAGCGGGACGTGACGAGTTGGAGACTGAACTGCGATCTTTGCGTCTGCCGATGACTCGAGTACTAGAGAGCTCACATCTTCAAGCGGAAATGGAAAGTCTTAATTATTCCGATGTTGACACCTTGTTGGCGGCCATTGGCGAGGGGCATGTGGCGGCCCAGGCTTTGGCCCAGAAGTTGTCTCGGTATTTTCTAGAGTCCGATTCTGAAGAACGTCTCACGGTCTCGGCTCGGCGACCACATGATGCACGCGGTAAAGGGACCAACGTGGGAATCCACGTTGATGGTTTCGATGATGTGTTGGTGCGATTATCGAAGTGCTGCACACCAGTACCCGGAGACGAGATTCTTGGCTTTCTGACTCGGGGTCGTGGAGTCAGTGTGCATCGGGCCGATTGCGCCAATGCGGAGTCTTTCGCCGATGGTCAAGCCACTCGATTGGTGGATGTTGAATGGGATGGTTCAGCAGCGGCTACCTCATTCCGGGCCGGAGTTGAGGTAGTGGCTCTCGATCGATCCCGCCTCTTGCGAGATGTGGCGAACGCCCTGTCGGAGCAACACGTCAATATCGTGGCCTGTAGCACTCATACGGGGGGCGACCGGGTGGCCAAGATGCGCTTCGAGTTCGAATTGGCCGATCCAAACCATTTGGATTCGGTCCTGAGGGTGATCAAGAAGATCGACGGGGTGTATGACGCCTACCGGTCCGTTGCTGGTCGGAGCCCAACGGATGAGGAAATCTGACGACCCTGCGGCGACCGCGGGGTAGCCTGACACCTCGTGCGTGAATTCCAGACCAGCCCGGGAATGCGGGACATTCTTCCCCCTGAGTCGGATCGTTGGCGCCGTTTCGTCGGAGTCTTTGCAGACACGGTTTCAGCTGCCGGATACGGCCAGGTCATAGCTCCCTTACTGGAAGATATTGGCGTCTTTCAACGTATGGGTGAAGCCACCGATGTGGTTTCCAAGGAGATGTACGACTTCATCGACAAAGGTGAGCGCCACATTGCCCTGCGCCCTGAGCAGACGGCCAGTGTGTGCCGAGCTTTCGTACAGCATCGGCCGGCCACCCCTTGGAAGGTGTGGTACGCCGGACCTAATTTTCGCTACGAGAAGCCCCAACGCGGTCGATATCGACAGTTTGAACAAGTCGGTATCGAAGTGCTTGGAGCTGAAGATCCCTATTTGGATGTTGAAGTCATTGCTCTTGGCTGGGATTTTCTGCAGACCATTGGTTTGCGAAATGTAGCTCTCCATCTCAATTCCCTGGGTGAGTCAGATGAGCGTCAGCAGTTTGTCGTGGCTTTGGAAAAGTTTTTTCGCGGCTGTATCGATGAACTTTCGGAGGAGAGCAAGATCACATTGGATCGCAATCCGCTGCGGGTCTTGGACTCGAAAAGAGACCAGGATCGCCCGGTCATAGCGGCAGCTCCAAAAATCATTGATTTCTTGGGAGAAGCCTCATTTAGTCACTTCAACGCCGTGCAAGAAGGCTTGACAACTTTGGGTATTCCGTTTGTAGTGAACGAGACATTGGTTCGCGGACTGGATTACTACCGTCAGACGACGTTCGAATTCGTGGGGGGAACTTTGGGCTCGGCGCAAAATGCCTTGGGCGGCGGAGGCCGTTACGATTCGTTGGTTGAAGACTTAGGCGGTCCGCCAACCCCAGGGATTGGCTTTGCTATTGGCCTTGATCGCAGTTTGATTGCCTGTGATGACGAAGGTGTATTCGCGCCGACGGCCATAACTACGGATGTCTTCGTGGTCGATGTGACGGGTGGATTCGAAGCACTAAAAGTTACTGCTGAACTGCGCCGACTTGGACTGGTAGTTGAGCGGGCTTTTGATAATCGCAGTATGAAAAGCCAAATGAAGGCAGCCGATAAAAGCGGAGCCCAATTGGCGGTCATTATTGGTCCCGATGAACTGGCTCAAGGGATTGCAGTACTTCGGTTACTGCGTTCATCTGAGTCGGAGCAAGTCACAGTGAATCGTTCGGATCTTGGGTCCGCAATCCAGAAAGCTTTGTCATGACAAACAATCCACGAGCAACTTCCATGCGCACGCACATGTGCGGCGACCTCACGTCGGCAGATATTGGGTCCAGCGTCAGCGTCTGCGGCTGGGTGGCCAAGCGTCGTGAGCACGGAGAGAAGTTGGCTTTTGTCGATCTGCGGGATCACAGCGGGATCGTGCAGTGTGTGATTGACGGGAGTGCTGATGTTCGCAACGAGTATGTCCTGCGCATTACCGGGGTAGTTCGCCAGCGACCAGAAGGAACGGTGAATATCGGTCTTCCCACTGGTGAGGTCGAGATCGGTGATTGTCAGGTTGAGATTTTGCGCTCGGCTGAAACCCCTCCTTTTCCTATTGATCAGCGCGCCGATGATGTGGACGAGAACGTTCGTTTGCAGTATCGCTACCTGGATCTTCGCCGCGTCCGGATGCAGAAGAACCTACGTACTCGGGCCGCAGTGAACTCCGCAGTTCGTGTTGCCATGGAACGACAAGGTTTCGTGGAAGTGGAGACCCCGATGTTGGTTCCTTCCACGCCCGAGGGAGCTCGTGAGTTCTTGGTGCCCTCGCGCAAAGAACCAGGCTCCTTTTACGCACTTCCGCAGAGTCCGCAATTGTTCAAACAGCTATTGATGGTCGCTGGAGTGGATCGGTATTACCAGATCGCTCGGTGTCTGCGCGACGAGGATCTTCGTGCCGATCGGCAATATGAGTTCATGCAGTTAGACGCGGAAATGAGTTTTGTCAATCAAGACGATGTTCTCGCGGCTATTAGCGAGGCAGTTTTGGCCGCGGCCGAAGCAGTGACTGGTGTGCGTCCAGATCCGATTCCTAGCATCACCTGGAAAGAGGCCATGAATCGCTTTGGGGTCGATAAGCCTGACCTACGTTTTGGGATGGAGCTGGTGGAACTCACGGGTCTCTTCACCGCCACAGAGTTCAAGGCTTTCGCCGGGGCACAGAGCATCAAGGGAATCTGCGCTTCGGGACGGGCGGAGGAATTTGGTCGTAATAAGTTGGACGGTCTCACTGATCGTGCCAAAAAAATGGGAGCCAAAGGTCTGGTTTGGATCAAGGTCGGAACTACCGGAGAATTCGATTCACCGGTGGCCAAATTTTTGTCCGAAGCTGAAGTCGCCGGTATCAGGGAAGCTTTTGCCGCCCAACCAGGCGACCTCATTCTCATCGTGGCCGACGCCTGGGACACTACGTGCGAAGTTCTCGGCCAATTGCGCAACGATCTCGGTCGCCCGCCGGTACATGAAGGTCCCTATCGCTATGTATGGGTAACCGAGTTTCCACTTTTCGTTGGTGTCGATAAAGAAACTGGTCGTCCGAAACCAGGTCATCATCCCTTCTGTCAACCCCATCCCGAGGACTTGGACAAATTCGAAAGTGACCCGATGTCGGTGCGGTCTTTGGCCTACGACCTTGTGCTGAATGGTTGGGAGTTGGGGTCGGGATCAATCCGAATTCATGAACCCGACATGCAACGACGGGTCTTTCAAACTCTCGGCATCTCCGAAGAAGATGCCAACCGTAAGTTTGGTTTCTTTCTTCGACCATTCACCTATGGGGCACCTCCTCACGGCGGATTTGCCTTTGGGCTTGACCGGCTCGTCGCCATTTTGGCCGGTGAGGAAAATATCCGAGAAGTTATTGCCTTCCCGAAAACTCAAAGTGGTCAGGACCCCATGACCGGTGCTCCAAATCCGGCCGAACCGGCTCAGGTTGCCGAATTGGGTTTGCGGATCATGCCTCCCAGAGTTTGATATGACGGCCCAGGTCTTTCGAGCGAGTGTCGTGCTCATCGTGCGACGCGAGGACGGGGATCTTCTGGCTTTCGAACGGGCTGACGTTCCCGGAGCCTGGCAACTACCTCAAGGTGGGCTAGACGTCGGTGAGGAGCCCGTTGAGGCCGCTTGGCGCGAACTACTTGAGGAGACCGGACTGAGTTCGGACCATGTTCGCTTGGTGTATGAGTTGCCCGAATGGATTGCTTATGAGTGGCCGGCACAAATCCGTAGTCAAGACAAAGACGGGGGACGGCGTCGAGGACAAATCCAAAAATGGTTTCTTTTTGGAGTTCTGCCTGAAAAGAAAATCGCGCCGCGTCCTGATGGCATTGAGTTCAAGGACTGGAGATGGATGTCTCCCCACCAATTATTGATTGAAGTCGCCGAATTTCGGCGGGACGGTTATGCCCGAGCTTTTTCACGGATTCTGCCGTGAGTGATCTTTTCAGCTCTTCTGCTGAAGATGAACTACGCCAACGGGCACCGCTAGCAGCACGTCTTCGACCTCGCCATATTGATGACGTTGTGGGACAGAGTCATCTGCTAGGAAAAGGAAAACCTCTACGCCGTCTGGTCGAGCAAGATCGACTCAGCAGTGTCATTCTCTGGGGACCACCCGGTACCGGCAAAACTACGGTAGCTCTAGCTATTGCAGCCTCTACATCGGCGTACTTCGAACAACTTTCGGCGGTCACTGCTGGAGTGCGCGACGTGCGCGAGGTTATTGAGCGAGCCCGACAGCGACTCGGAATGCATGGACAAGGAACCATTCTTTTCTTGGATGAAATTCATCGCTTCTCGAAATCTCAACAAGATGCCTTGTTACCTGCGGTCGAGGATGGAACCATCGTCCTAATCGGGGCTACCACCGAAAACCCATATTTCGAGGTGAATGCACCCTTGCGTTCGCGCAGCACACTTTTTCGTCTTGAGCCACTTGACGAGACTGGATTGGAAATTCTCATACGTCGCGGCGTTGAAGCCTTGGGCTGTGAAATCACCCCGGAGGCTGTTGAACTCTTTGTAGCTCGTTCGGCAGGGGATGGTCGCCAAATACTCACTTCTCTTGATGTGGCTGCCGCCCTGGCAGACGGCGCGCTGATTGGCCTAGATGAAGCACAAGGGGCCTTGAGTACCACTGCCTTTCGCTACGGTCGAGATGATCATTACGACGTCATTAGTGCCTTCATCAAGAGCGTGCGAGGTAGTGATGTTCAGGCTTCAATTTTCTATCTGGCTCGAATGCTGGAGGCCGGTGAAGATCCGCGCTTCATTTCTCGTCGGATGATCATTCTGGCCAGTGAGGATGTCGGATTGGCTGACCCGCAAGCACTGGTGGTGGCCGTAGCGGCCGCCCAAGCGGTGGAATATGTCGGTCTCCCCGAAGCTCAGCTCAACTTGGCCCAGGCGGCGATCTATCTAGCAGCAGCGCCTAAGAGCAATAGCGCGGCGAAGGCCATTTGGTCGGCGCGTGCGGAACTGGTGGACGGAATGATGGGAGAAGTGCCTGCTCATCTTCGAGACGGGCACTACGCCGGGGCCACCACTCTCGGACATGGTCGGGACTACCAGTATCCTCACGATTATCCGGAACACTGGGTAAAGCAGCAGTATCTGCCTGATGCGTTGCGCTCCAAGAGATGGTATGACCCGGGTGAAATCGGATTTGAAGAGAACATTGGCATGATGATGAAAGCAAAAGACATCCAGCAAGATGAGGCCGAGGGAGCATCATGACCGGCACCGAGTTAGCTCTGATCGTCGGCGCAGTCTTGATAATCATGGCTTTCACCGCCCTGATTGTGGTCTTGATGAGGGTTTTGGACGCCATGAGGCTCCTACGTCACGAGGTTGAATTATGGCGGAATGAAACCGAACCCTTGTTGGAGTCATTGCGTCTTTCGGCGGACGAGGCACGTGATGTTATGGAAGAGGCTCGGCATGATCTTTACCGCTTTGATCGAGTCTTAGGATCAGCCGAAGCCATTAGTGGGGCAGTAGAGGGCACAAGCCGCGTCACGCGCGTGGCTTTTTCTACGCCAATCATCAAAATTGCCGCTTTAGCCACCGGCACGTCGCGAGCGGCCAGTCGGATGCGTCATCAGGAACCAATTGAAACCCGGCGACAACGTCGCAAACGCGAAAAGAGAGAACGATGATCAAACGCTTGGTGTGGTTTGTCACCGGAATAGCCACCGGTGCCGGGGCAGTTGTCGTCCTGGGGAAACGAATTAGGCGGCGCATGGCCGAGCTAACCCCGGTTCGTATTGCTGATCGTGGAGTTCAGCAGGTCAAGAATTTCGGATCCAACGCTCGCCAAGCATTGCGCGAGGGAGTGGACGCCATGCGTCACCGCGAACAGGAACTGCAGGAGCGCTTCAACGGTGACCGATCTGAATTAGATCGAGATCTTTCTGGAGAATCATCAAAAGTCATAGTCCTTTCAGATCGAGAATCACGTCGTTCGCCCTCCAAGAAACCACCAGTTACGAAGCGAACCCTCCCCAAATTATGAGTGATCGGCTGGTCAGCGCCCTTTGCCATGTGTTGCCAGTCGAGCGGGTACACACTGGGGCCGTTGAACGCGGGGTCTATGGCCGAGATGCTTCGAATATGTCGGGACAAACTGATGTGGTGTGCTTCGTCACCTCCACTGCC
Organism: Actinomycetota bacterium; assembly: GCA_046049015.1. Taxonomy (GTDB): domain Bacteria; phylum Actinomycetota; class Acidimicrobiia; order Acidimicrobiales; family Ilumatobacteraceae; genus Casp-actino8. Next base: position 13,258 of record JBJOFA010000001.1, read on the forward strand.
GAAGTTCAAGCGGTGTTGAAGGTTTGTCACGAACTACAGGCGCCTTTTGTCGCTCGAGGTTCGGGAACTGGTCTCGCTGGGGGAGCGACTCCTATCGATGGTGCAGTCGTGGTTTCGACGGCGAAAATGACTCGAATTATCTCAGTCGACGTGGAAAACCGAATGGCTTGGGTGGAGCCAGGGGTTTTGAACCTGGATCTCACGAGGGAAGTCTTTCAATATGGATTGCACTTTGCTCCCGACCCGAGCAGCCAACAGAGTTGCACCATCGGCGGAAATTTGGCCAATAATTCTGGTGGTCCACATTGTCTGGCCGATGGTGTGACCTCACAACACATCATCGGTATGGAAGTGGTGTTGAGCGATGGCTCAGTGCTGATGTTGAACGGTGAGGAACCAGATTCTGAAGGGTTCGATCTTCGTGGGGTATTTGTTGGCAGCGAGGGAATGTTTGGTATTGCCACCAAGATCTGTGTCCGCCTAACTCAGAATCCGCCTGTGGTGCGAACCCTCCTGATGGATTTCATGAGGGTTGAACAAGGTACGGACACAGTGAGTGCCATCATCGCAGCTGGGATGGTGCCGGCTGCCCTAGAAATGATGGACCAGTTGTGTTTGCAAGCAGTCGAAGCATTTGTTGGAGCTGGGTTGCCAACTGATGCAGCAGTGGCACTACTGGTGGAAGTCGCTGGCTCAACTCATCAGGTGGAAACCGATGTGGAGCGAATTTGTGTTCTCGGAGAGAAATTTGGGGCGCGCACCATTCGTGTGGCGGCCAATGATGAAGAACGAGCGCTTCTCTGGAAAGCCCGAAAAAATGCTTTTGGGGCGATTGCCCGCATACAGCCCAACTATTACCTCCACGATACGGTCGTTCCCCGACATCGTCTGACCGAAGTCTTACGCCAGGTCTATGTCATCGCCGAGCGCCACAAACTTCAAGTGCTCAATGTCTTCCATGCCGGTGATGGAAACCTGCATCCGTTATTGATTTTTGATCGTCGTGAACCAGGGGTCATGGATCGCGTGCATGCTGCGGGCGAGGAGATCATCAAGGTCAGTATTGAGGCGGGAGGGGTTCTCTCCGGTGAACATGGCATTGGCCTAGAAAAGCGTGATTTCATGCCCTTGATGTTTAGTGAGCGGGATCTGTGGGCCCAGCAGAGTGTGCGCGATTGCTTTGACCCGGTCGGCTTGGCGAATCCTCACAAAGTTTTACCCAGTCCGGCATCATGTGGCGATGCCCAACATATAGACACCAATTTATGGGCGTGACTCTTAAAGAATTTGCTCATGAGGTGGGACCGGTAGAGGCCGGTCCCGTTTGGGTCCAAGGTCATCAATCCCGCTTTCGGCCTTGGACCGACGTGCGCCGAGTGAGTGCGCCAGCGGGCATTATGTCTTTACGTGCCGATGAAATGATTGTCGAATGCGGAGCGGGAACCCCGATTGATGATGTGCAGTCGGCCGCGGCCGAAGTGGGCCAGTACGTGAATCTTCCAGTGAGATCCTCGGGATCAGGAACCGTTGGTGGAGCTTTGGCCGTGGGCCACAATGATCTTCGTCGTCTCGGACGGGGCTCAATTCGCGATGCCGTACTCCGTCTCCGCATGGTTGGTCACAATGGCGAGGTAATAGTGGCCGGGGGATCAACGGTGAAAAATGTCAGTGGATTTGATCTGTGTCGACTATTCGTTGGATCACGCGGCAGTTTGGGTTTCATGGGGGATGTGCTTTTGCGCACCCGTCCTCTCCCTCAGTACAGCGCCTGGTTCGAGGTTCACGTCACTGCCTACTCTGAACTGATGTCCATCACGAAAAGTCTTTATCGTCCCGCGGCGATTCTTTGGAATGGGAACACGGCGAATTTCTGCCTGGAAGGACATCAAGCCGATGTTGTTGCCACCTTGGCTGAGGTGCGGATTCACACCGGATTCGAATTGCAACAAAGAGCGGCTCCCGACTTGAGCGACTACCCGTACCGCTTATCCCTACCGCCGTCGCAGATCCCCGGAATAGTCGCCCAGTCCACAAGCCAATGCTGGGCCGAAATAGGCGTGGGCACCATTCACTTCCGTGAGGTTCAACCCATCAAAGAGATGTCACCTGGGGTCTCGACAATTACCGAACGACTACTGACCCGATTCAACCCGACGGGTCGACTCAATCCGGGCCAAGGTCCTAGTGAATATCACCAGCCAAGATTGCCGTGAGATTTTTCTGACAATAGCGATCAGGGAGCGATACCAGCCCACTGATTTGAGATATCAGAATCGCCGAGAACTTCAACTGTGGGCAGAAAACGTCCCCAGCAGGCGAGAAAGAGTTCGGGGGCTGATCCGCGCCAGGCCACCGCAGCCTTGGCGTGCTCGTGGGTGGTTTGTAGTACTCCTCCATCGACTTTGACCATCCACTCGCCGACTCCATCGGTGCAGTGAAGATGCAAGCCATCAGTGGGGAGTTGGCGATTGAGTCGCCTGATTGTGCGGGGGAGTACAACTTCAAAGTATTCATCGATGCCGTCACACATCACTTTTCGGTCGACGCCGAGGTCGGCGTAATCGATTGAAGTTTGAAGGTCAAAGAGATGAACGGCGGTTTCGTGAGCCATGCGTCGTATGTAGAAGGCCACCGTTGATGGCTTTCCCCACGTCCACACGCCGAGTTCAGGATCAGTGGTGGACAGAGTTTGCACGACATTCAGCCGGCGGGTTTCAAACCAGGTGAGGAGTTGTGCGAAGTCCTCGGGCGCCGAACTATCAGGTCCGGGGGGAAGCGGTTCGGTGGCCTTTTTGATGATGATCTCGTTGACCATGGCGTATACCTGTCCAAGGTGGGTGAGTAGATCGTGGCTGGTCCATGGAGCGCAGGACTCAATGGTCACGACACCCTGGTTGCGGGCCGTATGCGCTATGGCTGCTGACATTCGGTCGAAGGCTCCAAGGAGGAGATCGGGAGGCATCGGGTCAGGGTTAGAGGTCATAGCAAGAGACTAGGCATACGGTGACGCAGAGTACCGTGGAACCAATGACTCAGTACCTGACTCCACCAGTTGCCGACGATGATCTGGCTACGTGTGTGAGCTGTGGCTTATGTTTGCCACATTGTCCTACCTACCGGGCCACTGGGGAAGAAACCCGTTCGCCGCGGGGTCGAATTGCCGTTATCAAAAGTGTGCAAGATGATGGTGGGATTTACGATCAAGAGTCGGCGGCGATGCTGAACTCATGTATTCAATGTCGTGGGTGTGAACCAGCCTGCCCGAGTGGGGTTCCCTATGGGCGCATCATTGGCCGAGCGCGTCAAGCCCTAGTCGAACAGGGGTTGTCAACCAGCAGTCGCTCATCCTCTTTTGCACTTCGAATCGGACTGAAGGCCCTGACTTGGCCGAGATTTTTGAGTGTTTCTGGCCGCCTCATTGCGGGGGCTCATAGATTTCATCTCGTTCCTCAGCGGTGGATTCTTGGTCCCTTGCCGGTGCGTCTAGGTCGGCGGCTCTCCAGTACTACGACTGATCCCGAAGTGTGGATCTTTACCGGTTGTGTGATGGATGTCTGGATGCGCCAAACGCATCGAAATACTGCGGCATTAGTGATGGCTACCGGTAAATCCTTCTCAGTACCTCAAAGACGAGGTGCCTGTTGCGGGGCATTGCATCAACACGCAGGTCTTGACGGCGAAGCACACCGCTTGGCTGAAGAAGTCATGAACTCGATGCCCGGCGATCAACCCATTGTGGTGAATTCGGCCGGATGTGGTGCAGCCCTTAAGGAATATGGAGAGCTTTTGGGAACTCCCGAAGCCCACCGCTTTGCTGAACGGGTCAAGGATATTCATGAATGGCTGGAACCTCTTATGCCGGAGATGTGTTCCACCGCCGGCGAGGAGAAGAAAACTGACTCAAAACCGATTCAAGTTGTTCTTCAAGACCCCTGTCACCTGCGTCATGTACAAAAAAGTCATACCGCAGTGAAAAAAGTTCTCGAGCACGTGGCCAATGTCATCACCATTGATGATGACGGATTATGTTGTGGCGCCGGTGGTTCATATTCCTTAATGGAACCGGCTCTGGCGCATCAGGTGCGCCAGCAAAAAGTTGAATCAATTCGTCGTGCTGCTGATGGGCAGAACCTAATTGTGGCTTCGGCAAATCCGGGATGTGCCATGTTCCTCGCTCAAGCAGGTTTAACAGTTCGTCATCCAGTGGACATCGTGGCTGAACAGCTTGGTCTTTGAGAAAACGGGGGCAAGGTTGTCAATTATCGAAGTGCAGCCCGAGATGAGGAGAGGGGCCAAAAATGTCGGATATTGAAGGGTGGAATCGTCGTTCTGAGGAGATGTCTGACGGTATTCGTTCGCTGATTTCTCAGTTGGACGATTTGTCTTTTGATGTACTTCGCCATGCAGCACGAAATCAAAGTGGCCGTCCGCTGGCGGACAAAAAGTTGATGCAGGCCCGTCGGGCTCTAGAAAAAGCAGCTCATATCTTGGCGCAACCAGAGTTCGAAATTTCCGACGATAAATCTGACGAAATTTCCGAGATCGACTGACCAAGTCAGACTTTGCTGTCGAGTGCGGCCAAAAGATCAACAAAGCTGGCGGTGAAAGAAGCCAGACCTTCTTTTTCCAATTTTTGCGAGACCTCGTTCATGTCAATGCCGACCTGGGCTAGGTCTGACCAGAGGCGATGCATTGTTATTAGATCGCGATCCACTGTTCGAGAAACCGTTCCGTGATCGGCAAAGGCGGCCACTGTGGCATCAGGAAGGGTATTAACTGATTGTGGCCCGATGAGCGAATCCACATACAAGGTGTCGGGATAGTTGGGATTCTTCGTACTGGTCGAGGCCCACAATGGCCGCTGAACGTTTCCACCAGCTGCGGCTATGCGGTCCCATTGCTCGCCGCTAAAGGTTTGTTGAAAGAGTTCATAGGCCAGACAACCCTGGGCCACGGCAGCTTGACCGAGGAGCGAGCGTGCACTTTCGGTGCCCAGGGATTCCAGGCGGGCATCCACTTCACTGTCGACTCGACTGATAAAAAATGAGGCGACACTGGCCACGTGGGAGAGATCTTGTCCGGCTGCTAAGCGATCATTGAGGCCAGCGATGTAAGCCTTCATGACCTGCTGGTAGCGATCAAGGCTGAAGATCAAGGTGACATTGACATTGCAGCCCTCAGCAATCAGGGTGCGAATGACCGGCAGGCTTTCCATTGTGGCCGGCACTTTGACCATCAGATTCGGTCGATCAAAGTCAGACCATAAGTGGCGGGCGGCGGCCAGGGTGCCGGGACTGTCATGGGCTAGCGAGGGATCAACTTCAACACTGACATAGCCGTCGCCACCATCGCTCTGGCGATACAAGTCGGCAAAACAGTCTGCGGCATCGCGAATGTCTTGACGAACTAAGGCCCAGTAGGTATCGATGGTGGTCATGCCCTGGCGCCGAAGTTCGAAGTATTGCTGATCGTAGTCAACGGAGTCCTGAATGGCTTTTTGAAAAATTGTTGGATTCGAAGTCAAGCCCCGAACACCATCATCAATGAGGGAGCGGAGTCCACCAGATGTGATCAAACTGCGTTTGAGATTGTCGATCCACGGGCTCTGACCCTGTTCATCAAAGAGCTGACGTAATCGCTGGGTGGTCATTACGAACGTCCGATCAGAGATAGAGCCGCATCTACAACGTGTTCAGCATTGATGCCAAGACGTTCCAAGACCTGTGATCCGGGAGCACTGGCTCCGAAGCGATCGATGCCGATACAGCGATCTGCATATCGCTCCCAGCCAAATGTTGACCCCGCTTCAACGGAAATGGTTGGTAGGGATTTTGGCAAAATCGCTTCAGCGGCTGCCGGGTCGCGTTCTCGTAGCGCTTCGTAACGATCCCAAGATGGCATGGACACCACCTGGCAATGCAGACCGTGGCTGGACTGCAAAATTTCAGCAGCTTTGAGAGCTATATGGACCTCGCTTCCGGTAGCCACGAGAGCGACATCGGGGTGGTCGGTGGTGTGAATGACGGCGGCACCGGATTGCACGGCGGAACCATCGGTGATCACTGGAATATTCTGCCGACTCAGGACCAAAGCGGTAGGCCCATCATGATCAACGGCAGCCTTCAAGGCGGCTGCGGTTTCATTGGCATCGGCTGGACGAATGACTTGCAGATTTGGTATCGAGCGCAGGGCCGCCAAATGTTCAATGGGTTGGTGTGTTGGACCGTCTTCGCCGACACCGACGGAGTCGTGGGTGAAAACAAAGAGGCATTTGGCGCCAGACAGCGCCGCTAGGCGGACCGGAGGTTTCATGTAATCAAAGAAGACAAAGAACGTCCCACCAACAGGAAAGAGGCCGCCGTGGAGAGCCATACCCACCATGGCCGAACCCATACCGTGTTCGCGAATACCGAAATAGATCTGACGACCCTCGGGAGTATCAGCACTCATGGGTTGTTGAGCGGTGAGTTTGGTGCCGGTATTTCCTGTTAGGTCCGCTGATCCGGCCACCAGACTTGGCAAGTTGGGCAGGACCGCATCAAATGCTTTTTGGATGGCAACTCGAGTGGCAATACTTTCGCCAAGAGAGAAAGTAGGGAGCGCGCTTTCCCAACCGCTAGCTGGCCCATTCCACATTGCCTCCCACTCTGATCGTTGGGGATGATGATCCAACTTCTCGGACCAGGATTGGCGCGCTGGGGTCCCGTGATGTGCCGCCGCGGTTCGACAGGCCGAGACGATGTCGGCTGGTGCCCAGAAACTCTCGTGAGGTATGCCCATGACATCTTTCGTGCGAGTGACATCGTCGGCAGTAAAAGGATTGCCATGGGCTTCATGACGATCGGTCCAGTCCGGAGAGGGGAAGCCAACTTTGGTTGGAAGAATTAAAAGTTGCGGTCGTCCGGTGCCAGCGTTTCGGGCCGCCAAGAGAGCGGCTTCAAGATCATCCAGGTTTTCGCTAATCGGTCCGAGATGAGTGACATCCCAGCCGTAGGAAGAGAAACGTTGCGCGACATCGTCGCTGCAGGTGAGGCCGGTCGAACCATCAATGGTGATGTGATTATCGTCGAAAATGACGATGAGATGATCGAGCTTTTGATGACCGGCCAATGAGGCGGCTTCGTGGCTGACACCTTCCATCAAACATCCATCACCAACAATGGTGTAGATGTAGTGATCGCAAGCCTCAGAGCCAAAACGGGCCCGCAGATGCCGTTCGGCAAGTGCCATACCGACGGCATTGGCCAAACCTTGTCCGAGTGGACCAGTGGTAACTTCAACTCCCGCGGTATGAAGATTTTCCGGGTGCCCCGGTGTAGCGGATTCCCATTGGCGGAAATTCTCCAGGTCACTCAGTTCCAATCCGTAGCCCTGCAAAAACAAGAGGGCGTACTGCAAGATCGATGCGTGTCCAGCCGAGAGAATGAAACGGTCGCGGTCGGGCCAATCCGGTGCTGCAGGATCGTGTTTCATGACCCGGCTGTAGAGCACGTGGCCTAGTGGTGCGAGCGCCATGGCGGTCCCTTGATGTCCACTTTTTGCTCGAAGTGGGGCATCCAAGGCAAGGCCGCGGATGACATTGACCGCGGCCTGATCGATAGAGGGATTCAAGCGGGTTGGCACAGCACGACTGTACCCGCGCCCCTGGGCGAGAGACCCAAACGAGTCAGCATGAAAACCGCGGTTGGTCGACCAAAAATCAGGCCGGTGGCAGCAAGGTGAAGGGGACCAAATGCCATGGTCCCTGATCTACCCGACAATGGGCAAAGACTTGGCCGTAGTCAGGAAACTCGAGTTCGGCCTTCACCAGTCGATAGGTGAACTTTCCCGGCTCGACCGTGAAGGGACTGACGTTGCGGGCGATCTGCTCATCAGTTTCGTGGGGACCACGCCGAAAGATCACCTCAAAGATGCCTGATCCGCTTTGTTCGGGAGCGCAAAAAATAAGAGCGACGAGATGGGGATCAATGGTGACAGGGGCCGGAGTGGGCGAGGCCATGGAGAACATAGCGCCAGTGATATCGATGCGGGTACTGGGACCGGGGGCTTGACGGAGGGCGAAATTCTCCACGAACAGCGTCGAAACAATATGCATGTCCCTATGTTCGCAGAGTGAACGGTCAAGACATCATGCGGGAAAGAGAATCAGCGAACCCGTTGGCCCTCGAGCCAGACCGCCTGAACGTTGTAGTTGTCGTCCAGTGCAATGAGGTCGGCACGAGCCCCAACGGCAATTTGGCCCTGTGAAGTAAGACCAAGAACTTGGGCCGGATGAGTGGTAGCCGCGCTGAGGGCTTCAACTGGCGAGATGCCTGCTAATTCAACACAGACCCGGATGGCCTGAGACATCGTCAGCAAAGATCCAGCCAGGGTGCCGTTAGAGAGTCGGACCGCACCGTCAGCAACGTGGAGGCGGTCTTGGTGTCGTGGACTGAGATGGGCCACGCGGTCCGTGACCAGAACTACGCGATTCGGTTGGGAGCGAAAGGCCAGGCGGATCATGGTGGGATCAACATGAACTCCATCGGCAATGAGCGAGCAAAAAACGCCGTCATCAGTGAGGGCCCAGGCAGCCAGTCCAGGTTGGCGGTGCTGAAGTCCGCTCATGCCGTTGAAAAGATGTGTCACCATCGTGACCCCGGCCTGGCGCAGGGAGATGTACTGCTGGTGACTGGGAGCGGTGTGTCCGAGTGAAACCACTACTCCGTGACGGTTCAGGGTGCGGCAGAGTTCTTCGGACCCTTCAGATTCAGCCCCCAAGGTCATTAAGGCCACTCGGGAAATAATTTCGGGCAACCAGGTCCATTCGGGTTCGCTAATGGCTTGAGCCGCGTGTGCCCCCCGAACTGAACCCAAATAAGGCCCTTCGAGATGCAGGCCGAGGATTCGCGGCTGTACGTGTTTTTCAAAACTCGTCGATGAGGACCTCTGGTGAAGTGTTTCGAGAAATCCAGTCAGCTTGATGTAGTCCGATGACGGTGCGCTGATGAATGTGGGGCACCATCCAGTGACCCCTTGATCGAGCAGTTTGTTTTCCAGACGCTGCCAGGCTGTTAGATCGTCATGGCGGGCGATCTCCCAAAGATCATCAGCATCAAGGCCATTGATCTGGAGGTCGACAAAACCTGGGGCGATGATATGAGAGACATCACAGGTGGAATCTTGGGGAAGCTCGTCAATGGAAGCAATGCGACCATCGACGATGGTGAGAGCCAACGCTTTGATGTCTGCCGGTTGAAGAGGGCTTGACGCCGGCACCAGACAACGAGCCCTGATGGACGTGAGTTCCATATCTACCTGGGAGAGACTCGCGTGAAACCGACCGAGCCCCTAATGCTCAGGCTGGCTTGAACTTGAGATCTTGCAGTCGCACTCGCGCTAAACGCAAGATGGTCATCAAGCGAATCAGCCACCAGCCCATGTCAACTTCATACCAACGGTGCGAGAGGCGAGCCGAAGTAGGGGCGGCATGGTGATTGTTGTGGAGACCTTCGCCAGCGGTGAGAAAGGCCAACCACTGCAAATTTCCGGCGCCATTGGGATAGGGCTTGCGACCAAAATGATGTCCGATGGCATTAACGGCCGCGGAACCGCCCAGATACATGTTCGTGTGAACGAACGCGGCCAGTAGGCCAGCCCACGGACCAAAGGCCACAAGCAAGGTGGCTACGCCGATACCGAGACCCACATACGTGCGATCAAAAAACATTCGATCCCAACGGTCAGCGGGTAGGTCGCGGGCGTAG
>JBJOFA010000002.1:0-17977 GCA_046049015.1 Actinomycetota bacterium
GAGTTAACCTTTGGGCTGCTTCAGAATCCGGAGGTAGGGCTTCAAGGTCTTCCAGCCTTGTGGAAAGAGGGTTTTTGCTTCCTCATCGCTCACGGCCGCCCCAATGATCACATCCTCACCGTCGTGCCAGTTGGCCGGGGTAGCCACTTTGTACTTAGCAGTGAGTTGCAAAGAGTCAATTACGCGCAGAATTTCATCGAAGTTGCGGCCCGTTGAGGCTGGATACGTAATGGTGAGCTTGACCTTCTTATCCGGTCCGATGACGAACACACTTCGTACCGTAAAGGTGTCATTCGCATTTGGATGGATCATGTCGTAGAGGTTGCTCACCTGACGGTCAGCGTCACCGATCATGGGGAAGTTCACGGGTGTTCCCTGTGTTTCGGCGATATCGCCTTCCCATTTCACGTGGCTCTCAACTGGATCAACCGAAAGCCCAATGACTTTGACATTGCGCTTATCAAATTCGGGTTTGATGCTGGCTACGTAGCCCAACTCGGTGGTGCATACCGGGGTGAAGTCCTTGGGATGGCTGAACAAGACTCCCCACGAATCCCCAAGCCAGTCATGAAAAGAGATGCTGCCCTGGGTGGTTTCAGCAGTGAAATCTGGGGCGGTGTCTCCGAGGCGAACGGTCATAGTTATTCCTCCTGTTAAGCGAACAATGTGTTGAACAATGTGTTGTTGGCAGAGCATAGGCCCAATTCCCGACTTTTCCTATCGGGAATTGCGGTTTTGCGCATCGATTTGGTTGGTTGTCCATCCTGGTAGAGAAGGGATATGGAAATCGACACTTTGGCTGGTCTGCCGGCCCATCCGCTTTTCGTTCATGTCCCGGTGATTCTGGTTCCCATGGCGGCTCTTGCTGCGGGGCTTTTGGCACTCTTCCCCCGCTTGATCCGGCGCTGGGGATGGTGGGTTGTGGGGTTGGCGGGAGTTGGAGCCGTAGGAGCGATTTTGGCCGCGGGCAGCGGCGAAGGTCTGGAAGATCGAGTGGAGGAGACTGCGGCCTTAGAGCGGCACACTGATCTGGGAGAGGTGGCCCGAAATGTTTCTATCGTTCTGTTTGTGGTCGTTTTGGCTTTGGTACTGGCGCAGCGATTTATCACCGTCAGTCGAATCCGGACAGTGATGGCTTCGATATTGATGATTGTCACGGCAACTGGTGCGACTGGCACGATCGCCGCCGCTGGTCATAGTGGTGCTGAAAGTGTGTGGTCTGAAAGAATTGACTCTGGCGAGCAAAAATATGAAAACGACGCCGAAGGGCGTACGGAAGATCCCGATGATGAAAAGGACTAACTTTCACTCATGACTATTGACCGCGTTGCCGCTGACAAGTTGCTCACTACTACCCGTTCGGTTCGCAAGCGTCTCGATCTTGACCGACCGGTCGAATCTTCAATCGTTGAAGAATGCATTGAAATAGCAATGCAGGCTCCAACGGGTACCAATGCTCAAAACTGGGCCTTCGTCGTGGTGACCGATGCAGGAAAGCGACGAGCGATTGCCGACGCCTACCGCCGCGGTATGGAGACCATGGCCAGTTCGGGGTATCCGCCGCCGTTGCCAGAGGGTGACCCGCGAGAGCATGTAATGCCCAAGGTGATGGACTCGGCCTCGTATCTCAGTGAGATCTTGGAGCGAGTTCCAGTTCACGTCATCCCTTGTGTTCAGGGACGCGTGGAATCGGTGCCATTAGTCGTAGCCCAAGCCAGTACTTACGGCTCGATCTTGCCGGCGGCCTGGAGCTTCATGTTGGCTCTGAGGGCGCGAGGTCTCGGTACCGCCTGGACCACCATCCATCTTTTTCACGAGGCTGAAATCGCATCGCTACTTGGCATACCCGATGATTGGACGCAAACGGCACTCTTCCCAGTGGCCTATTACACCGGTGATGATTTCAAACCGGCCCACCGCTTGCCGGCTGCCAACATGACGCACTGGGACTCTTGGGGTAGTCGTCGTTGAGTATTCGCGTTGCTCCTCATCAGGTCATTGATCATGCCGGACATCGTCCCTTTGCCTACGTCGTTTCCACGAGAGACGATGAGTCTCAGCAGTCCCGAGCCCATGTGATTGCTGTTGTGGTCGACATTAAAGGGGGCGACGTTGATTGCAGTCGCGTTGGGAGTTCTACCCGGCGCAATGTTTCGACAAACAGCAACGTCACTCTTATTTGGCCCCCGATCCCGCGAGGCAATGAACAGGCGCCAAGCAACGAGTATGACAGTTACACGCTGATTGCCGATGGACAGGCCACAGTTCGCGACGAGACAGTTGTAGTCACTGTCTCGTCGGCCATTCTTCACCGTCCCGCTAGCGACTGAGTCTTTTTAATTCTCAGTTGGCCTGGCGCAATGTCTCGGCAATCATGGTCATTGATACAGCGTTGATGGGATTTGCCACGATGATGGCTTCATGGGCTCCGGCTTGGGCCAATCGGAATAGATGTTCGGGCAGGTCCACAAGGGGTACCGCGCTGAGCTCTCCAGAAGTGACTCGCTCGGTTGCCGTTGGGTCCACATCGACAAGAACGCAGGCACTTCGACGTACCGATGAAGCACTTCGATTAGCCGCCACAAGTTTTTCGGTGATGCGGGAATTCAGCTGCGCAAAACCTTCAATGGTGTTGCCGTACCAGTCGTACCAAGTGTTCCACCACTGAACGCAGGGCAATGCGGCGCCGAGAACCCGATCACCGATCGAGCCAATCATGAGCGGGGTTGAGCCTTGAGGCGCGGGCAACAACACGGCATCTTGAACGCGGTAGAACTCGCCTTCGTAAGTGCACCTTTGCCCTTGGCTCAGAGAATGAATAATGGCCAGAGCTTCTTCAAATCTCGAGGCGCGATGATCAAAGGGGATTCCGAAAGCGGAAAACTCGGGCTCGTTCCATCCGGCGCCAAGTCCAAGGATAAATCGACCGCCACTGATGTTGTTGATGGTGGCTGCCATCTTGGCCAGTACCGCAGGAGGGTGAAATGAAGTACAGGCCACTAAGGGACCAAGAATGATCCGTGTTGTTGAGGCTGCTAGCGCAGCCAAAAGTGTCCAAGCCTCCTGGGGGCCGCGTTCTGGACGCCCGTCGTTGCGATAGAGGAAATGATCCCCCACCCACAGGGATTCGAATCCAAGGGCCTCGGCGTGACGGCCCAGATGCAGGTATTCAGGCCAGTGAACGACCCGCTCGACTTCGGGTAGTTGGATACCGAGGCGCAGGTGCTCGCAGAGTCGTTCTGGTGGCATCGAAGGAGTGTAGGAGAAGGCTCACCGTCTACGGTGGAGCCATGACATCGGGGAGTCAAGACGACGACATTGCCATTCACAGTGATCCACGCACGATAAATACGGCATGGATGAACACGGTTTTGCAGCGAGCAGGCGTGGCCAACGGGGCCACTCTGACTTCATGCAATTTTGAGGGTTTTGTAGGAACCGGACAGACGGGATGTAATGCCCGCTTTTCCTTGACCTGGGATGATCCGGTTGGTCGTCCGGCAACAGTCATGGGAAAGTTTCCTTCGCAAGATGCAACGGCGCGGTCTACTGGCTTTGTGGGTGGCGCATACATAGCCGAATGGAACTTTTACACTCGCATTGCTCAAACGGTGAAAGTTAGAGCCCCGCATTGCTATCACGCAGCGCTAAACGCGCCAGCTGAAGAATTTTGCTTGATCATGGAAGATTTGATCGGCTCTCAGCAGGGAGATCAGTTCGTTGGTCTCACTATGCAAGAAGCTGAACTAGCAATTGATCAAGCAGTTCTGCTCCATGCACCGCGTTGGGGCGATCCGACCTTGGCTGATATTGGTGCCGAGCCTTCCACTCAAGCCGAACGTGCCGAAAGATTGCAGTTCATTTACTCCATGTTGTTACCGGCATTCCTCGAGCGACTTGGAGATCGTCTGGACCCTCCCATTGCTCAGATCGTGCAAGATTTTGATAGTCGCGTGGGCGCCTGGGCCCATGGCACTGGATCGCCACACACCGTCGTGCATTACGACTTCCGGCCAGACAATTTTCTTTTCGCCCGCTCGCCAGAGGCCCCTCCATTAGTCATTGTGGATTGGCAGACGGCCAGTGAGGGACTGGGGATGGTAGATGTGGCCTACATGATCGCTGGCAGTTTTTCCCCTGAACGACGCCGTGAAGTGGAAAAGCCTTTGGTTGACTCGTATTTGCGCAAGTTGCACTTGGCTGGAGTTCAGTACGACGATGAGACAGCCTGGCGCGACTACCAATTCAGTTCATTATGGGGATTGGTGATCACTGTGCTCGCCACGTCAATGGCTGCCCGCACCGAACGCGGCGATGACCTCTTCGTGACGATGGCTACCCAACATGGGTATCAGGCTCTTGATCATGGAGCACTTGGTCTGGTTAGGTGACTTCGACGGAGAAGTGACCTGACGAATTGACGATAATTTCGACGTATTAGATGTGATCTTTGGGGGACATATGACGACGCAACAGTCAACTACTGAAGCAACAGGTCTTGGCGTGGAATTCGATCCCGATGCCCTACGCGAGAAGTATCGCTTTGAACGCGACAAACGATTGCGGGACGAAGGCAATAACCAGTACATCGAGATAGCGGGTGATTACTTTCATTATTTGGAAGACCCTTATGTGGCGCCAATGAAAAGAGATGCGCTGCACGATGAGGTTGATGTCGTGGTCATCGGTGGAGGGTTTGGCGGTCTCTTGGCCGGAGCTCGGTTACGTCAAGCCGGGGTGACCGATTTGCGAATGATTGAAAAGGGCGGTGACTTCGGTGGAACTTGGTATTGGAATCGCTACCCAGGAGCAGCCTGCGACGTTGAGTCGTATATCTATCTTCCACTTCTGGAAGAAATCGGATATATCCCCAAGCAGAAGTATTCCCATGCGCCAGAGATCTTGGCTCACAGTCAGGCCATCGCTCGTCACTTTGATTTGTATCGAAATGCTTGTCTGCAAACTGAAGTCACCGAAATGCGATGGAATGAAATTGATCGTCGATGGGTGATTTCAACAAATCACGGCGACCGCATGCGAGCACGCTTCGTTGTGATGGCCAATGGCCCACTTCATCGGCCGAAGCTTCCCGGTATTGAGGGAATTGAATCCTTTGCTGGTCACACTTTCCACACCAGTCGTTGGGATTACGACTACACCGGTGGGGATTCGAATGGCGGCCTGGACAAATTGCGCAATAAGCGTGTCGGCATCATCGGCACCGGCGCTACGGCCGTTCAATGTGTTCCTCACTTAGGTGCAAGTGCCGAATCCCTTTATGTTTTCCAACGCACTCCGTCCTCGATTGATGTTCGGAACAATCGGCCAACCGATCCGGAATGGGCCAAGACTTTGGAGCCAGGTTGGCAAAAAGAGCGCATGGATAATTTCAACGCTTTGGTGAGTGGAGGTTTTGCTGAAGTCGATCTGGTTATGGACGGTTGGACCGACATCATTGGCAATCTGCTCATACGACTTCGTCAGCAGGCCAAACCAGATCTCTCAGCAGAGGGATTGGCGCACAACTTGGAGTTGGCCGATTTCGAAAAGATGGAGCAAATCCGAGCCCGAGTAGAGAACTTGGTAGCGGATCCCAGCACAGCGGAAGCACTTAAACCTTGGTATCGCCAGTTCTGTAAGCGACCGTGCTTTCACGATGAATACCTGGCAACTTTCAATCGTCCCAATGTTCACTTGATCGACACCAATGGTAAGGGCGTTGAGCGCATCACCCCAAGGGGTGTTGTTGCTAACGGCCAGGAATATGAGTTGGACTGTTTGATCTATGCCACTGGCTTTGAAGTGGGCACAGAATATTCACGGCGAGCTGGTTACGAAATTTATGGCGTAGATGGGAAATCATTGACGGAACATTGGTGCGATGGGGCCCGAACATTTCATGGATTCCACAGTCGCGGTTTCCCAAATTGCTTTATTGTCAGCAATGTTCAGTCGGGTTTCACCGTCAATTTCCCCCACATGTTGGAAGAACAGGCTCGCCACGTCTCATACATCGTGCAACGACTGTTGAACGATGGGGTGACTCGAATGGAAGTCGCCGCGGAGTCTGAAGAAGAGTGGGTGCAACGCATCATTTCGCTAGCTCAAAACAATGTGAAGTTCCTGGAGTCCTGCACGCCGGGCTATTACAACAATGAAGGAAAACCGGCCGCTCGCAGCGTGCAAAGTGGCAGTTACGGTGCCGGGCCTGTGGCCTTCATCAAGGTTTTGGAGGATTGGCGCTCCCAAGACCAGCTAGCCGGTCTCGAAACAAGCAAGTGACTGGACTCAAACCCGGTTTGTGGCACACTCAGGTATGGCCAAGTTCTCGTTTTCTTCTCTTCGTTCGTTTCGTCGTGTCACCGTTAGCACGGGGGTAGTGCTGGCTTTGGTGGCTGGCACAGTTGCCTGTTCTGGAGATAGTGATACAACCGAAGACCTGACGTCCACATCGGTAGCTCAGGACGGAGATTTCAAGTATCAAGCCACGATTCGACGAACGCCGGATGGTGTTCCGCACATTTTGGCTGACGACTTGCCCGGTGTGTTCTACGGCCAGGGATACGCCAGTGGGCAGGATCACGCCTGCTCGTTGGCTGACCAGATGTTGAAGGTACAAAGTCGCCGTGCAGCCAATCTTGGACGTGGGGCAGAGGACGCCAATGTCATTAGCGACTTTGCTTGGGCCGCAATCGGAATCGATGCCATTGGGCGGAAGGATTACGCCGCTGTTCCGGCCCATATCACCGACCAATTCGAGGCTTTCGCCGCTGGTTGGAATGCTCACCTTGAAGCAGTGGGTACTGAAGGACTTACCGGCTGGTGTCAAGGTGAAGCCTGGGTCACGCCAATCACCGGTGAGGATCTTTACGCCTATGCCCGCTCCATCGCTTTGAATGCATCGGGTTCGAGACTGACGAATTTCATCGCCACCGCTGAACCTCCATTTGTTCCAAGCACTGACCCTCCATCACAAGGAGCGAATTACGTAACGTCAGTTGCTAGTAATGGTTGGGCCATCGGTCGCGATCGGGTTGAGGGTGGACAAGGTGGAGTGCTTCTGGCTAATCCCCATTTCCCGTGGGAAGGGGAGTTGCGATTCTGGGAAGTTCAGCTGACCGTGCCTGGCGAAATTGATATTTACGGTGCGAATCTTCTAGGAGTTCCGGGAATCGGCATTGGCTTCACTGATGAATTCGCTTGGACCCACACGGTGTCCGCCGGCAGTCGTTTCACGGCTTACACCTTGACCTTGGCCGAAGGTGACCCGCTTGCATATTTGGTCGACGGCGCAACGGTGCCAATGGAGTCACGCGAGTTCTCCATCGATGTTCTCCTGGAAGACGGAACGACAGCAAGTGAATCGCGGACGATGTGGTTCAGCGAGTATGGGCCGATTTTGAATTTCCCCGGGGTGGGATGGTCTGAGACGTTGGTGACTACTTACCGAGACGCAAATATCGACAATGACGAATTCATTTTGCAATACGCCGCCATGATGGAATCGAAGAATCTTGATGAGTTCATTGATGCTCATCGGGAATTTCAGGGAGTGCCGTTGTTCAATACCATTGCTGTCAGCCGTGATGGCCGAGTGTGGTACGGAGATATCTCCGCTACGCCGAATCTTTCCGATGAAGCCGAATCTGCTTATAAGGCAGAACTTGCTGCTGGAGGTATAGCCACGGTGGCTCGTCAAAGTGGAGCAGTTCTCCTGGATGGTTCGAAGTCGATTAATCGTTGGGAAGAGCAGCCTGGATCTCGAGATCCCGGTTTGGTTCCTTGGGAGGAACTGCCCATGACGGAACGTACTGACGTCGTCTTTAACGCCAACGACAGTTTCTGGGTGAATAACACCACTGAAACCCTTGATGGTCAATACTCAATCCTTCATGGCGAGCAAGACACGGCTCGCTCGCTGCGTACTCGCGAGAACCTTCGGATTTTGGATGCGGAGGCTGGTCAAGAATTCTCCGGCGACGGCGGACTGTTCACTGCTGAGGAAATTCGCAATGCAGCCTTGGCGAATAGCAGCTTCCCGGCATGGATGTTGCGAGCCGCAGTTGTCGAACGCTGTGCTGGAGCCACCTCGGTGTCTCTCGATCCGCTTTTGAATTCAGGTGGTACCGAGGTACTCCCGGCCGCCACGATTGACGTCACTGAAGCGTGCCAAGTCCTGGGTGCTTGGGACGGAACGTTCAATCTTGATGCTCCTGGTGCCCCGTTGTGGCGTGAATGGATGGGACAGTTTTCAGGAGCTTCTCAACGCCAAGCTGGTGATCTCTTTGTTAATGATTTCGATGCCACCGATCCGTTGGGAACACCAAATGGACTAAGCCCTGCGACCGGGGAGAAGGATCTTGTACTGATCAATCTCGCTCGCGCTGTACAGATCTTGCAGACTGCAGGATTCGATGCGGGTGCAACCCTGGGGGAAACTCAGTTTGCCGCTCGCTCGAGTACGCGTATCCCGATTCATGGGGGCATTGGCTCAGATGGCGTGCCGAACGTGGTCAACTGGGGATCCGCCGGCTCTTCAACTGAGCTGATACCAACTCGAGGTGATCGCATTGCCCCAGGTTCAACTCTGACTAAAGATGGAAATCCGATAAACTACGTAACCAGTTTCATCATGGCTGAAGAATACACCAATTTAGCGCCAGAAGCCTGGGCATTATTGACGTACTCCAATACTGGGGATCGCACCTCAGCGATCTTCGATAGTCAGATGTCGCTCTTTAGCGCTAAGCAATGGCGACAAGTGCTCTATACCGAGTCAGATATTGATGCCGAAGCAGAGGTACTGATAGTTCAAGGGACTTGATGAATTCGGAGCTGTCAGTGTGATTTACGAATCTGGTTGACCTGAGAAGACCTGCATCAAGGTCAATTCGGGTTCGTCTTGTTCGAGGCGTTGTAATCGATACTTGTTCTCAAAGAGGGCAACCATTTCGTCATCGCCTCGATACAAAATTCGAATTCCACCAATTGCGCGCAATCGGTCAGCACTGGCTTTATCGGTGATACGCATGGCTTGATATGGAGCCGAGACGATTTCAGCTGGTGCGCCGAATTCGCTTTGCAGTCGATAGGCGAAGACTTCGAATTGCAGAACTCCAACGGCAGCCAAAACGGGTTCGGTATCGCCAAAGTCCAAATCCCGTAAGACCTGGACGACGCCTTCTTGATCTAATTGCTCAAGACCTCGCCGAAATTGCTTGATCTTGGATCGATCGAGCGGTCGAGCCATGGCAAAGACTTCGGGATTGAAGCGGGGTACTCCCGGAAATTCAACTTTTTTGCCGTCGTAGATGGTGTCACCAATACGCAGGTCTCCAGCGTTAACTAAACCGATGATGTCACCGGGAAAAGCTTCTTCAATCGTGGAACGTTCGCTGCCAAATGCCGTGGTGGCGTATTTCGTGCCGACTGCTCGTCCGGACCGCGCACACGTCATATCCATTCCTCGTTCAAAACGACCGGAACAGACGCGAGCGAAGGCCAACCGGTCACGGTGATTGGGATCCATATTGGCTTGAATTTTGAAAACAAATCCGGAGAAGTCACTTTCCAACGGTCGCTCAATATCTTTGATATCGGGACGCGGTCCGGGAGGTGGCACGAGTTCGGCTACCGCATCCAAGAGGGCTCGCACTCCAAAGTTAGTGAGAGCCGATCCGACGAAGACGGGCGTGCTTTGTCCGGCCAGGAATGACTCCAAATCAACATTGGCCCCGATGGCATCAAGCAACGAACACGAATCCATGGCCGTGGTCCAAGCATTGCCTTCTTCGATCGCCGCGGTTGCTGCATCCATTTCTTCTTCGGGGGCGGCTGCCGCACCCCGAGCGGTGCGGGTGTACTTGGTGAATATCCCAGTACGTCGATCGATGGTGCCACGGAAGTCTCCAGGCATTCCCACTGGCCATGTGGCGGGAGTGGCTCGTAGCCCAATCTGCTGTTCGACTTCATCAAGTAGTTCAAGGGGGTCGCGACCGGGACGATCAAATTTGTTGAAGAACGTCAAGACCGGAAGATTGCGTGACCGACAGACATGGAACAACTTCAAAGTTTGAGATTCAATTCCCTTGGCGGTGTCGAGCACCATGATGACGGCATCGACGGCGGCTAGAACTCGGTACGTGTCTTCGCTGAAGTCGCGGTGACCGGGAGTGTCCAGCAAATTGAAGACATGGTCGCGATAGGGGAACTGCAGAACCGTTGATGAAATGGAAATGCCTCGCTGGCGTTCCATCTCCATCCAGTCGGAAGTGGCCGAACGTTGCCCTTGACGGGCTCGAACGGCACCAGCTTCTTGAACCGCTCCGGCGTAGAGAAGAAACTTTTCAGTCAGGCTGGTCTTGCCGGCATCGGGGTGGCTGATGATGGCAAAAGTCCGGCGTCGCGCCGCCTCAGAAATGAGAGAAGCAGGCGAACTCATGGCTCTCCGAGGGTACCGGCTTCGTTGGTTCTTGGTCAGTTGAAATCAGGCTAGATCTAGGAAAAGAGACCATCGGAGCAGGTGGGAAGGCAAGTGAACAAAATTTGACAAAGATGACCGGAATAGTCAAGAATTACCCCAACCTGCCGAGTACATCCCTCTCGGCCTTCATGATCAGGAGTAGCGAAATGTCAGTTGTAGATGAATTCCTCACCGCCAATGGGGCCTATGCAGCCAAGTTCTCAAAGGGTGATTTGCCGTTGCCCCCGGGTCGCAAAGTCGCCGTTTTGGCTTGTATGGATGCCCGACTTGATCCGGCACGAGTGCTTGGACTGGAAGAAGGCGATGCTCACGTGATTCGCAACGCCGGCGGTGTGGCAAGTGAAGATGCCATACGTTCATTGGTCATCAGCCAACGACTTCTTGGAACTAAGGACATCGTGCTCATTCATCACACGGACTGTGGCATGGTCACATTTCGCGATGATGAAGTGAAGGACCAAATTCTGGCTGATACCGGTTTGCGTCCATCGTTTGCTCTTGAAGCATTTCCCAACGAAGAAGAAGATGTCCGCCACAGCATCCGTCGCATTAAGGCCAATCCCTTCATTCCCCATCGCTCTTCGGTGCGTGGGTTTGTCTACGACGTGCGTACCGGTCGATTGAACGAAGTCAGTGCTGACTGACAGCGTCTGACGAAACGCCGTTTCAGGGTGTCATTGAACGAGTCATCAACTGGTTCTCGGTCGTTTCGGCGGCCGGGAACCATTTTTTTGTGCGGTTGGCAAAAGCAACAAGGGACAACATGACCGGCACCTCAATAAGAACTCCGACCACAGTGGCTAATGCGGCTCCCGAAGACAATCCGAACAAACTGACTGCCACGGCAACGGCGAGTTCAAAGAAGTTTGACGTACCAATCATCGCTGCTGGGGCCGCAATGTCAAACGGTAAACGCAGAACGCGAGCGACTCCGTAACCAATTGCGAAGATGCCATAACTTTGAATCAGCAACGGTACGGCAATCAGGGCAACTCGTCCTGGCGAATCTGTAATGGTGTCAGCCTGAAGACCAAACAAGATGACCACTGTCGCTAAGAGGCCGATCACTGATGTTGGTTTCAGTCGTTGGCCGAGCTGTTCGATTGCTTCGGGACCTGAACTGTTCATAACTTGGCGACGGGTGAGGGCCCCAGCAACCAGGGGTACCACCACAAAAATGGCCACTGAAAAAAATAACGTGTCCCAGGGGACAACGAGATCGGTCACTCCGAGCAAAAATCCGGCCAATGGGGCAAAAGCAAAGACCATGATGAGGTCATTGATGGAGACCTGGGCAAGGGTGTAGCCAGGATTTCCCTTGGTGAGTTGGCTCCAGACGAACACCATGGCCGTGCAGGGGGCCACACCCAGCAGGATCATGCCAGCGATGTATTCCTCGGCATCTTCGGGACTGACTAAGCCAGAAAAAATCCCTCGGAAAAAGAGAAAGGCCAGACCAGCCATGGTGAATGGTTTAATGAGCCAGTTGATGACCAAGGTCAGGGCTAGGCCTTTGGGGCGACGACCCACATCACGGAGGCATTTCGGCTCGATCTTGAGCATCATCGGGTAGACCATCAGCCAGATGAGAACGGCGATGACCAGATTGACCTGGGCAAACTCGAGATCGGCTATGGACTCAAAAGTTTCTGGGGTGATTGTGCCAAGGGCGAGACCGATCAAGATGGCTCCAGCCACCCAGACCGATAGGTATTTCTCAAAAACTCCCATGGGTCTCCAATCGTGGGGAAGCTAAGTCCGATAGCAAACTTCTGGATGATCATTCCATGAATAACGTGACTTATGAGATTGATTCGGGGCAAATTCAACAGTTGTTCACCCTTACTTCAGGTCGTGGGAGATTAGTCTTGAACTTTGTATGAAACGGCGGCAGGAGCGGATCCAATGAGGGTGGGACTCCTGGCATACGGGGCTATTGGCCACGAGCACAACTTGGCGGTGCAGAATACTGACGGCCTCGTGCTGTCGGCAGTCTGCGATACAAATCCTGATCGGCTACGCGCTGCTTTGGAGTTGGCTCCCGATGCCACAACCTTTGATGACGCCACCGCCATGTTGGACTCAGGTCTGGTGGACCTGGTGGTGGTCTCCACACCGCCCAACAGTCATTTTGACTGGGCCTGCGCCGCTCTTTCTCGAGGAATTCATGTTGTTCTTGAAAAGCCTATGGCGTTGACTGCTGCCCAATGCGATCAAGCCATGGCTCTGGCTCAAGAAAAAAACTTGCTGCTGGTCGTCTATCAGAATCGACGATTCGATCCTGATTTCGTCACGCTGAAACATCTCATCGATGCTGATGTCATTGGAGAAGTTTTTCAATACGACAGCTTTGTAGGTGGGCATTCAGAGCCATGCCGGTACTGGCACTCGGACGCGGCAGTGTCAGGCGGAGCCATCTTTGATTGGGGAAGTCATTTTCTTGATCAAATCCTGGCCGTCTTCCCCGATGCTGTGGCTCATGTCAGTGGACTGAATCAAAAGCGTCGTTGGATGCACGCAACGAATGCGGATCACGCTGAAGTTCGAATCACTTTTGTGTCGGGCAAACAGGCTTCGTTTGTCAACTCTGATTTAGCCGCAGCTCGCAAACCGAAGTTTTACGTTCTCGGCACTGAGGGGGCCATCGTCGGTGATTGGGATCCAGCTGCAGAACCGGCAGTGGCTGATCTTCCGGCGATTTTGACTATTCATCGTCCGGGGCTGGCTCCTGAAAAGGTCACACTCGACCCAGTCGAACCCTTCGCCTTCCACCGCTCCATTGTGGACTACTTCAACCTTGGTGTGCCGATGCCGGTGACTGCATCGCAATCTCGAGATGTTGTGGCCATCATGGAGGCTGCGGAGAAGTCGGCTCTGAAATGCGGAGTACCAGTCACTCCAGTCTTGTTGGATCCGGTACGTTCCACCTTGCCGCGATGACCATTCGCTGGGGATTCCTCGGCGCTGGATACGTTGCTTCGCGAGCCATGGCTCCAGCGGTCCATGCAGCCAAGGGTGCGATACTTCAGTCAGTTGCCAGTCGTGATGTCGAGCGCTCGGCTCTTCTTGAACCACGCTCGGTAGCCGCGACCTATCAGCAGTTACTTGAAGATCCGCTCGTGGATGCCGTGTACGTGAGTCTGACCAATGTTCAGCACCGAGAGTGGGTGTTTGCCGCACTGCAAGCCGGCAAACACGTCCTCTGTGAAAAACCCCTCGGCATCACCGCGGATGATGTGATGGCTATGCATGAAGAAGCTGCACGTCATCAACGAGTTTTGGTTGAGGCGACTTGGATTCGCTGGCATCCGCGTTTTCGACGACTAGTCGAAATCGCCACCAGCGGAGCTTTGGGCGAAGTTTTGACTATCGACAGCAGTTTCACTTTTGAAAACGGCGAAAGTGAAAATTACCGCTGGCAGCCGGCGTGGGGTGGTGGGGCTTTACTTGATGTTGGCTGCTATCAGGCTCATGTTTGGACGGCAATTACTGGAACGGCTTCTCAGGTCGACGTAACTGATGTGAAACGAGTGATGAGTGCCTCAGGAGTGGACGCTACGACTATGGCCACTGCGACGATCGATGGTGGTATCAAGGCAACGATGCAGTGTTCGTTTGTTCTTCCGGCCGAGCAGCGCCTGGTGATTTCCAGTACTGATCATCGATTGTCTATGGCGACCGGTGAAGCTTTTACATCGTGGCGAGAGCCGTCAAGTTTGCAAATTGACGCGGTGACAGAGTCGTTTCCTGCAGTTGACGCTTTTGTCGTCATGGTGGAAGAAATGAGTGCGCTTCTCAATGGTGAAGTCGGTTGGGTTGTGCCCCTTGATGAGACTTTCAAGGTTGCCCAAGTTCTTGACGCCATTGCTGGCACGCCCAGTCGCTGAATTGTCAATCCGGACATCGAGTCTGGTCAAGACTCATTCATTGACGAAGTCAAGATGGCTAATGATGGGTTCCTTTTCCCACAATGCAGTATGCGACTCATCTTTCGTAGCCAATCCGTCAGCCGTCAATGGTTCCGAATCCTGCTCGGTATCGGAGCAGTTTCCCTTGTGACCCCATTACAAGTGCACGCCGGGGAGTCATCGACCTCGTGTCCGCCCTATGAAATAGAGGGTTCAATTGAAACGGCGTCAGGTGCTGAAGGGTCAATGAGCCAAGCATCGGTGTTCGTCCACAACGGAGATCAGCCTTTGGCCGATTACCAAGTCTTTGCCACTTTCAGTTCTGCTGGAAAC
The DNA here is from genome assembly GCA_046049015.1 of Actinomycetota bacterium. Classification (GTDB taxonomy): domain Bacteria; phylum Actinomycetota; class Acidimicrobiia; order Acidimicrobiales; family Ilumatobacteraceae; genus Casp-actino8. The sequence continues at coordinate 14,725 of JBJOFA010000002.1, forward strand.
GAACCGGTCGGAGAGCCGCTGATGATGACCACTGACTCCGCAGGACGGGCCGCCGTCGCCGTGCCTGAGGGAGCATTGAGTGTGTCCTTTGTGGCCGAAGGTCCGGATAATCCGGCCTGCTCGGTGCCCGAGGGAACCGAGCCGAGTGTGGCCCTGGAGATCTTCCCGGTTTCCGGGGTAAGCCCGGAAGATGGGGAATCCGAGGCTGTGGTTGATCTGCCCGGAAACGGGGAACTGGCCTATACCGGCCCGGTTTCGACGGGAGTTGTGGCTGCGGCAGTGTTGGCGGCGGCGGCTGGTTGCGGAGTGTGGATGGGGCGGGGTCGAAAGGTCCGGTTGAGCAGTCGGTAACTGATATCGGGCGGGGAGATTGGCAATTTTGTTGGTAGATTTTTCTGCCTATGTCAAAGAAGACCAAGAAGCGCAAAGCCCGTCTCCGCCGCTCGAAGGCGAACCACGGTAAGCGCCCCAACATGGGCCGCGGCTGACCAGTACTTCTTTGTCGACCTTCCAATGGGGAGGTCCCAATGTGGTGGAGTTGACCGGTGGCGAATCCGGATAGCCAGATCACCATTGCCGATCTGTGGATCGAGGGATCAATCGATCCCTGGTTGAACTTAGGTTTCGCTGCACAGTCTGATGAGTTCTTATGCCTGCCGGATCTCGGCCTACGTTTCCTGTCATCGCCGGCCAGCGTAGAAACCTCACCGCGGATTACTGGGTGGACCCTTCTCGATCCGACCGGTGATGAAAAAACCTGTGATGAAAAAAGTGGTGACGCCGAACTCTCTGTTGATGGTCTCAAAACGAGGTTCCTGTCTCGGGCAACCTGTGTTGACCCATCGACGTCACCGCTGAATGTTCTCGGGGTTGACCACATTGTGGTGATGACTGGAAATCTGGAGCGCACCTGTGAGGCAATTACTGCAGTGACGCGTTCTCCTTTGAAGCGTATTCGTGATGCTGGAGGGGGAGTGCGACAAGGTTTTCACCGATGCGGGAAGGTGATCATTGAAGTTGTGGAACGTCCTGATATTGACGCGGTCACTCCGGCTTCGATTTGGGGTTTGGTTCTCAACGTTGGTGACCTCGATCAGTGCATTGATTGGCTGGGTCCTGATGTCATCAGTGCGCCGCGACCAGCAGTGCAAGCCGGGCGACGAATTGCCACGATCAAGCGCGAAGTAGGACTCGGTATTGCGGTGGCGTTGATGACCCCCGAACCAGCGCGCTAGCAATTACCAGCCGTCGTCGGCGTCTTTGGCTTCTAGATACTTCTTGCCCGTGTCGCAGGTTTCGTTATGAGTGCACCAGCGGCAGACCGGCCCCGGGCGCAAGACGGGTTCGGCCCCATTGAGTTTCAATTCGATCGCTCGAACTAGACCGTCGCGTAAACGACGCGTCGCTGAACGCAGGACTGTTTCAGACATGTCTTCGCCGTGAATCTCAGCAGAGTCCAGGTAGTAGCTGGCAACTTTTCGCGGTGGCTGTCCGAGTGCCAAAAAGTCGACCAATGCGTACAAGCGGAGGTCATCATGGTGGGCGGGTGACCACTGACCGGTCTTTAAATCGATGATGACTTTGTCGGGTGGGCGACCAAGGGCCAGGTCCACTTTGCCGCTGATACGCACTCGACCATCAGCCAAATTGAGAGCGAGTGAACTTTCTACTTGGGGGATCCAGGTGCGTTTGATCGGCGGAAAACATTCGGTGAAGCGAGTGAAAAGTGCACTGCATTCACCGATGAGTTCGGCGCGACTGAATTCATCGAGAGTCACCAAAAAATCACTGATCGATTTGTTGGCGTCATTGCTGAGTCGAGCAATGGACTCCTCAACGATCTCGGTGGGAGGGAGCTGATGGCGCAGATTGATCGAGACTTCGATGGCCTTGTGCACGATGGTGCCGCGACTAGTGGGAATGGTCCAGGCGAAGTCTTCCTGCCCGTCGAGGTAATACGACTCACAGGAATGGACATTGCTCAGCGCTGACTTATTGAGAAAGAACCGTTTTTCGAAACTCTTGCCGTCAGGGAGAAGGGGGAGGAATGGTGTGAGAGCCGTTTCGAGGTCTTGGCGCAGTTCGTCGGCCAGGTTGGAGGGGATTTGGGGCCGTTCATCGGTTCGGCCCAAAAGGTCGATGACCCGCTGCTGGGCTGGGTTGTAGGTGTCCTCCACGCCTTGGACTCTAGAACCCCTACTCCGCCACACCCCCTCGGCACTATCACTACGACATGGATGCCACGACCTCAGCCTTTTCCGCCGCCGCTCGAACTTTGGGGCAAGAAGCGCGCCGCCGGGGTCTGGTAGTTCCGGGATTTCGGTCCCCACCCCGGGTAGTGGGCGCCGATCGCACGGTTCGTCGTTGGCAAGGTGGAGCCACGGTGGCGGTGCGGGTCAAGGGGCGACCCTGGGTAGCGGTTCTCGCCGACATGATCGAAGGGGTAGTGGTGGCCAATCAGCTCACCACCCCACAGGCCGATCGTTTGCGAGGAGAGTTATGGGAGGCCACGCAGGTCACCTTGGCGGCGCCAGTCGACCGTAGTGTCCGTCGCGTGGCCTAGCCCCTAACCTGGTCTCTGGCCCGGGTGGCGGAATTGGCAGACGCGGGGGGCTTAAACCCCCCTTCCTTACCAAAGGAGTACGGGTTCGAGTCCCGTCCCGGGCACTGTCTGAGAGGGTAATCCTGCGACCTTTATCTCTCTCAGGGTTCAATGATGGCAAAGAACATATTGAACGTGGTCAAGATGCTCCACAGAGATGCAACGATCTCACTTGATCCCTGAACGACAATCGCTCCTGTTGAGAGGGCGCTTTCTAACGTCAGATCGGCACCTACCAAACGATCGAGATCACGGCGAGTGGACGTAATTGTTACGGAAACTTCTGTCGGTCTTGCTTCTAATCGCGAATGTAACGTGCCGTTGGATAACTCGAGATGAACGGTTTCGCCGGTATCGGTGAGAAACCAAATCAGATGATGCTGACCAAGTTCCACGGCTGCTGGGCCATTGAGGCGTACCGCAAGATAGTCAAATATTTGCGTGACGGTCATTCCACCGATGGCGTCGGCACTTGGACGCGACGGGAACTGAATAGACGGAGTGCCTTCGCGCAATTCCTTCGCTCCGGTCAAATAAATATCCCGCCACGGGCCGGACTCTGCTTGATACGCCAGCTGTTCGAAGGCGTTGGCTTGCAACGAGCGTGCCTTGGCATTTGTTGGATCAGCGAAAACCGCATGGCGTAAAACT
>JBJOFA010000003.1:0-17927 GCA_046049015.1 Actinomycetota bacterium
CCCGCAGCATGTCGTAAGGCGAAAGTCAACGCTCCAAGTCCAGTACCGGGGAACAGGGGAGAGAGGCCCCAGACAATAGGGCCGGTTGCGAGAGCCGGTGCATATACCCGCTCATCCGTGAAATACGTGCGCATGACATCGACTGCGCTCATACGGCTCCAGCGAAGAAGGCGCGCAATGCCCGCCCCCCGACGCTGCAACGCGGTTTGAATGAGTCGTCGAGGCTGTGGCCCCGCAGCAGCGGCGGCAAGAACCAGTTTTGCCACTGGTAAGGCATCGGCGACGTATCTTCGATAGCCCTCGACTTGGTCAGGGTAGGTCTGCGACAAAATCTCAAGGGTGGTATCAACCGAATGCGAGATAGCCCAGGCAGGCCCACCATCCCAACTGATATTCAGTTGATTGGGCTCAACATCAAGGTAATGCAGACCATGCTTTGCTAATTCCAATTCCTCAAGAACCGGGGTGGTGCGAAAGGTGATGTGATCGCAGTTGCAGATGTTGACCGTTGCTCCATCCATAATCTCGCTGCTCGAACAGCCGCCAACTGACGATCGAGCTTCAAAAAGGGCCACCGAAAGGCCCGCCCGCACGAGATACGAGGCGGCCACTAGGCCGTTATGTCCGGCACCGATCACGATGGCATCGAAAGTGTCAGATGATGGCGAAGGCAAAGACATGACCCAATATTCGCACTAACCCCAACCGGTAGTCTTGATCCGTGACCCAAATCCGGTTTTTAGCTAATCTCACTGGGCCAGAGATCTCCCGGAAACTCACCAAAGATTCCATTTTGGTGCAGCCGGTAGGAGCCATCGAGCAACACGGCCCCCATTTGCCCCTCGTAACCGATCTAGCAGTGGCCGATGCCGTCAGCATCGCCGCTGTGGATCAGGCAGCGAGCGAAGGTTTAGACGTTTGGCTATTGCCGTCACTGGCCTATACCAAAAGCAATGAGCACGCCTGGAGTGCCGGCACTATTTGGATGTCGGCTCGCACCATGCTTTCGGTGGTTGAAGACATTGGTCGATGTGTGGCGACTACGCCCTGTCGCAAATTGGTTTTCATGAACGGCCACGGTGGAAACAGTGCTTTGCTAGCCATGGCTAATCGCGAACTTCGTTTGGCCTACGGTCTGCAAACCTTTTTGGCTCATCCCTCTTTGCCCGCTGACCAGGGTGGCAGTTCCTCGGAACATGAACTAGGTATGGGCATCCATGGTGGTCACGACGAGACTTCCCTCATGATGCACCTGCATCCAGAATTGGTACACATGGATCGGGCTGTTCGAGCGATTCCAGAAGTTCTCAGCAAGAATTCTCAAGTTCGATTTGGCGGAGCCATTCAATTTGGCTGGCTAAGCAACGATTTTGGGCCCGATGGCCATATTGGGGATCCCACTCAGGCCAGTGCCGAGCATGGAAAGCAGCTTTTTCAAGGCGCGGTGGCTCATTTTGCCGCTGGCCTTCATGAGATTGCCGCCTTCAACCCCTGAGAACTAAAAAGTTCTTACTCCCGCCGAACGCGAATCCGGGGAAACGGTTTCCCGCTTCCCCGGATTCCATTCTCTTAACAACTCTCTGAGGAGAGCGTTAATGATTCTTACTTGAGCCCGATGCTCGTGTCGATGAACTCATTGGTGTAGATATCCTCGGCCGTCAAATCGGCAGGAACCTTGAGTCCAGCATCACGCATCTGATTCAACACTTTGTTGGCCCGATCGAAATCGAAGTTACCCAACGTGTCATCAGGACCATTACCAACGAGACCTAGTTCCTTCTGAGTCTCGGTGGAGTAAGCCGCGACACCTTCGCCGTACACCCAGAAATCAGCGAACTGCTCAACGGCATCAATAATGATGGCATTGGCGCGAGCTCCATCGGCGACGAAGTCGATAGCAGCTTGCTGAACAATCGGTACGAACTTGCTCAAACAAGCCGAGAGGCTTTCCTTGTCTTCAGCTCGGATGGCCAGTGGTGCGGCATAGATCTCAAAACCAGCGTCGTGGATGAGCTCGTAGGCCACATCTTTGCCCCACTCGGTGAATTCGTTCTTGTACTGATATGGCTCGGCCGATGCGAATCCCTGCTGGGCGATCTTGCCACCTTCAGAGATGAAACGAGCAGGGGAACCGTCATAGGACGGATCGATCTGATCCTTGCTCACAACCTTCTCAGCAACGAAGACATCAAGGAAGGATCCACCAGCGAAAACGTTGAGCGTGACACCAGCTGCGCCCAGATCGGCAATTCCCTTCACGTCGGGGTAGGTCTCTGGATCCCACATGATGATTTGAGGATTGATTTCCAATGGAGCGACAACGGCCAGAGTCTTGACCGTCTCATAATTAAAGGCGGCGTCATCGGTGCTGATGTAACCCATGGTGATTGAGGTATCGGTCGCCATCGTGGTGGAGACCGGAGAGTAACCAATGGCGGGACCACCGGTACGAACTTCGATATCAACTCCGGTGTCGTTACCTTCGCTGTCAACAAGGCTGCCCTTCACGGTCTTCTTCTCGATATCCACCGTGTAGTCGGCGCCGACCATTTGATACAGCGCACCATGTTCTGACTCTGGAAACCAGTCGGTCTGGATGACGATGTTCGCCGGGCAATCCGCAGCGAGCACGCCCTCACCACCGCTAGAAGCTCCGTCACCGCTGCTGTCGTCATCGCCACCGCAGGCGACCACCAGTAGGGCGGCGGCAGCGGCAAAGCCAACTTTGCCTAGCCGTGTTTTTGATGAATAAGTCCGTTTAGACATGAATAACTTTCCTCCCCTTGAAGCCCCACGACGTGGGATATCTGAACTGTAGTACGTCCGCATTGGCCTCGGAACACGGCTGGGCGGGGCCAAACAAAGCTTTAACAAAAAGGAAACCTGACGCTACGGCCGTTGCTGCAGGCAGGAATTCCGATGAACACCTGCACTAGGCTCTGGGCGCAGAAACTTTGCTTACATCAGAGGTTCTCGGCAAAACTGCCATCCGTCACCCGAATCGAGAAGAGGCTTTGTGCCGGCGTTGTCTTTCCGTCATATATCTATGAAGTTTCCTGATGGAACTGAGGCTCTGTCGGATGTCTCCTTTGACGTGAATAGTGGAGAATTCGTCACCATTGTCGGTCCTTCCGGCTGTGGAAAATCGACACTTTTGAAAATTGCCTCAGGTCTTCTGCAGTCCACCGAAGGGACCGTTGAGGTTGATCCGCGGGGGATCGGGTACGTCTTTCAAGATGCCACTCTTTTGCCCTGGAGAACGGTGCACAGAAACGTTGAACTCTTGGCTGAGCTTCATGGGATCGACAAGAGCCAAAGGGATGTGTTGGTTCGGGAAGCGATTGAACTTGTAGGACTCGCCGGTTTTGAAAATCACTATCCGAAATCGCTATCTGGTGGAATGAAAATGCGAGCTTCTCTGGCTCGTACCATGACCCTCAAGCCGCCTCTGTTCTTGTTCGATGAACCTTTTGGAGCGGTGGATGAAATCACCCGAGAACGACTCAACGAAGAGACGTTGAAACTCTTTACTCAGGAGCGATTCGCCGGTCTGTTCATAACCCACTCCATCAGCGAGGCGGTGTTCTTGTCGACCAAGGTCTACGTCATGTCTGCTCGACCGGGTCGACTCGTGGCCTCCTTCGATGTTCCCTTTGAATATCCACGGGTACCTGAATTCCGTTTTGACCCTCGTTTTGCCGAAATTTCCGCCGAGATCAGCCGAGCCTTGCGGGGTGCTCACGAATGAAAAACGAATCTTCACGACTAGTTCGCTCGTTGAGAATTGCCGGCCCACCAATAGGCACGGGCCTATTCATCCTTGGTATCTGGTATTTCGTCAGTTACGTCATCCTCGACCCGAAGCGACGTTTTCTCCTGCGCCCTCCCCATGAGGTGTGGAACGTCGGATTTGCCGATGGAGACAATTTTTCCGAAATGATGACCGGTCTGTGGGCGACTAGCAAGACCGCGTTCTGGGGGCTTTTGGTAGCGATCATTCTTGGCTTTGTTCTCGCCATCATCATGAGTCAGGCCAAATTTGTCGAGAGGGCCATCTTTCCGTATGCGGTGGTCCTTCAGGCCATCCCCATCTTGGCCATCGTGCCCTTGATCGGCTTTTGGTTCGGCTATGGATTTATGCCTCGAGTTTTCATTTGTGTGATCATCTCGCTTTTTCCCATCATCGTGAACACGCTTTTTGGCTTGTTGTCGGCAGATTCAGGAATGCACGATTTGTTGACCCTGCATCATGCAGGGCGTTGGACTCGTTTGCGCAAGCTCATGTTTCCCGCAGCTCTGCCAGCCATCTTTGCCGGATTGCGCATCTCTGCGGGCTTGTCCGTGATTGGCGCCATAGTCGGCGACTTCTACTTTGGCCAGGGGGCCGTGGGTATCGGCCAGCTTTTGAAACGCTATGCCGCCCGTATTCAAGGAGAACAACTTCTGGCAGCGGTTATCGTCTCCAGTGCACTGGGCGTCATTGTCTTTGGTTTCTTTGGCTGGTTGGCCAATCGTGTCATTGGCCGCTGGGCGCCCGATACTCGCGGCAACTAATAACTGTCTGCAACGCCTTCAAACCTTTGGACGCAAGTAGCTAGCTACAAATCTCGGTGGAAACTTATTTTATTTGTAGGCGTTCCGAATTTCCTTGAGTTTGGGAAACACTTCGCGGTAGGCCGCCCACATGGACGGAGCAGGTTTGGGAAGATCCTCGGCAATTAGGCGATGCAACTCGGGGAGTCGGTAGTACGGCACAGCCGGAAACATGTGATGTTCCAAGTGATAGTTCATATTTGAGTACAGAAATCGAACTATTGGGTTCATGAGAACCGTTCGAGTATTTTCCCGATGGTCAAAGGTGTCTTCCTCTAACCCGGCATGTTGGGTGATTCCGGTGGCGACCAACAACCAACGTCCATAGAAAGAGGGCAATCCAATAAGCATGAGAGGCAATACCGACGATGTGATCACACTGGTCAAAATGATCAAGAACCAAACCATCAAATGGATGCGGCCCCAAAAGATGGCACGCCCTTGCTCCCTCTTTGGTACAAAGGTTTCTTCTTCAGCGGTGAGACGACCGCCAAGGTTGGTTAGATACTTTCCGAATTCCTTGTAAGCGCTGAGTAGACAAAAACATTCAGCCAGTATCTTCCAACGGGCGGTCGGTCGGGGATAAGCGATCTCGGGGTCTCTGCCGACGATGATTGTCTCGCTGTGATGGCGATTATGACTCCATCGCCAAGAAACTGGCTCTCGCACGGTCATAAATGAAGCCACGTGGTAGACGATTTCATTGACCCGTTTCGAAGCAAAGGCGGTGCGATGTCCGCACTCGTGCCATCGTGCATCGCAGGCCGAGCCATACAAAGTTCCGTAGATGAAGGCTGCTGGCAATGTCCACCATGAAATCCAGGTGGTGACTAGCCAAACTCCGGAAGTAACTAAAAGCAGTATCCAGATTGCCAGATCAATGCCAGCACGTCGGTTGGTCCGGGCCATCAGGGCCAACATGGCGGAACGTTCAACGGGGGATCGATACCAGTCTCCCTCGGGCCGAACATCTTCGGCACCCGAGTCTTTCGGGCTAGCTGTGAGGCTGTAGTCACGAGCGACGGTCATGATTGAGGTCCATTTGTGAGGGCGTATTTTGAAAAATACCAATAATTGCTATTGCGAACTCTAGATCGCGGTGTCGCTGAATTTTTGACTCAAATGGCGAGCTTCTTAGAAACGGATTGTGGGTGACCCTGACCGGTCAGAGTCTGGCTACCGTTACCTCCATGGTTATCGAATGGTTGACATTTGACGTTCCCAGTAACGAGCAGGACGAATGGCTGGCTATTGAAGAAAGCATTTGGACGCGATTTTTGGAAGCTCAGCCCGGGTTTGTTCGTAAAGAAGTGTGGGTTGAAGAGGGCTCTCCCGATCTCGTCCACGCTGTTATCTGGTGGGAGAATTTGGCGCTGTGGAAGCAGATCACTCCCGAACAGGTGGATGAAGTCGATCGACGTATGGGTGAAGCTTGGAGGGCATGCACCATGAAGGTTTACGACGTTCGGCGACAGAGCGGTTAATAATCGTCCGCTATTACCTTGAAGAGCACAAGGACCTCACTTATGAGATCATCAAGTGGGAGGCCGTCGACTAGGGCCACTCCAAGTGAGCGAGGTGAGTACGTTTCGTGGAGGGACCGCAGTTTTGATGCGATTTCCTTAGTGGTGCCCGCGACACATCGGTCGTTGCCCTGGCCTTTAAAACTCACCGACTGATACAGAGCAACTTCGACGGGATGTACCGAATGGGCTTCCTGAATGACGAGAGGGATCTCGGCCTCAGTCAGACCGGAGAGAAAAACTCCATCGGCCGACGCTGAAGCCAATCGATTTAACTGAGGGCCGCGAGCACCGATGAATTGACGTACATGTCGAGGGGGAGAACCGTGTGCTGGAGGCGAGTATCCCGGTATCGAAGTTCCCTCCATCACGGCCCGAGCCAGCGTCATTGCCTCACGGAGTACTCCCACGGGACGATCAGTGGACAACCCAAATGGTCCTAAGGATTCATGCCCACCAACGCCCCATCCGAGTATGACTCGACCGTTGCTCAATTCGTCAACGGTCTTCGCCGTGGCGGCAACTGCTCCTGGATGACGAAGAAGTGGCGAGGTGATTCCCACCGCCAGGGTGATCCGCGACGTTTCACGAGCGGCAGCGGCCAAAATGCTGAAAGGTTCGCGCCCTACGCCTTCGTCGGCTATCCATACCTCGTCAACGCCACCGGCATCGAGACGGACAACGGCGTCAACCAATTCAAAGGCCGAGGCAATGGGGTAAAGCCAAACTCCGGTGCGCACAGATCTACGATGGCACAGATCAGGGCGCCATTTTGGGCAAAGGAGATTCCGTGAGTCCAACAACCGATCGTGTACTTCTTTCTGGAGTTCAAGTACCAAGTCGCCTCTACACACTGGTCGGCACGCAGCCAGCTAGTTCTGACATTTTGATTGTTGACGGGATCGTGACGGCGGTGGCCGCCCACGGCTCACTTCCCATATCTGAAACGCAGACGAGTCGCATTGAAGACCTTTCGGGATTTTTGGTTCTGCCTGGATTAGTGGAAACGCATGCCCACCTGGACAAGGCCTTGACTGCTGATGTTGTTCCCAATCCCCAAGGTGACCTCATGGGGGCTATTCATGCTTGGGTAGCCGCCGAAGAAAGTGGTGTCTTCGATTTCGATTCCATGGTTGAACGGGCCTCGGCAGCGTTACTTCGCCTCGTTGCCCACGGGGTTACCGCAGTTCGGAGTCATGTCAATGTCGGAGCTAGCGATCCAACACACCTGCATCTACGCGCCGTTATGGAGGCGAAATCGCGTCTGGCTGATTTAGTCGACCTCCAGATCGTGGCGCTCATGCACTCTCCTTTGGCTGGTCCCGACGGTCAAGGAAACCGCCAAGCCCTCGCTGAAGCTTTGGAAATTGGTGTAGATCTCGTCGGTGGTTGTCCCCATTTGGAGACAGACGGTCCTGCCATGATCGAGATCGCCATTGCCGCAGCGCAAGAAGCTGGGGTGGGTATCGATTTGCATGTAGACGAAACCCTCGATTCATCCATGTTGACCTTGCGAGATTTTTGCCGGCAGATTGAGAAGTCACCAGTCCCCGGAACGGTGGCCGCCAGTCACTGTGTGAGTTTGTCTATGCAACCGCTTGAGATACAGCAAGAGATTGCTTCTCTAGCCGCTGCGGCCGGAGTGGACATCATCGCTCTACCGCAAACCAATCTTTTCCTGCAGGGCCGCGAGTTCACAATGGCGATGCCCCGGGGTATTACCCCAGTGAGCCTGTTGCGCAAATATGGTGTGCGAGTAAGCGCTGGTGGCGACAATGTGCAGGATCCTTTCAACCCTGTTGGTCGAAGTGATCCCCTTGAAACTGCAGCTCTCATGATCATGGCTGACCATCAACTTCCGGGTGCCGCTTTAGACCTGGTTACATCCTCGGCCCGAGCAGTGTTGGGCTTACCGATCGCGGGTCCGACAGTTGGTTCAGTGGCTGACCTCGTGGCAATTGAGGCCCAGACCGAACGCCAGGCGATCGCCGATGCCCCGTTGGGTCGCCGAACTTACCGACGGGGACGCTTGACCTCCGTCACTCAGGTTGAACGCACCTTCACCGGCCACGATTCGAAGGTGAAATGGTAATGTCGGAGCAAATCTCTTGGAGGTAGCGATGAAAATCGGAGCGTTTTTCTTTGGCGGTGTCGAAATGGATGACGCCGGTGCCGGTGCACCCGCGCCACTTGATCGCCGCTATTCCAATGATCACATGTGGAAGGCAACCCTGGATTATGTGAACTCAGCTATTGAGGCCGACCGTTTGGGCTTCGAATCCTTCTGGACCACTGAACACCACTTTCAATATGAAGGTTATGAAGTTATTCCCAATGGTCTTTTGATTTCGGCCTGGATTGCCGCCCAGACCAAGAACATCAAGTTAGGTGCCATGTTCAACGTGGTGCCGCAATGGAATCCGCTACGTCTTGCTGAGGATTTCGCCACTCTGCACAATCTCTCTGGGGGACGAGGCGTGCTTGGCGTCGGCCGTGGCACCGTACCTCGGGAGGTGTTGCACCTCAATGAAAAGGGTGTTTCCATTGGGTCGCACGACAACCCCGAAAAATCTGCTGACGACGATCTCAACCGTGAAGTGTTTGAAGAATCAATGGAGATTGTTCGGCGGGCCTTGAGCCAAGAAACCTTTTCCTATTCCGGAAAGCATTTCCAGATTCCACTCCCAGGCATTCCGGACCGTGGCTCCACGGTGCAATCATTGACTCTGGTCCCACGGCCGATTGACCCCTTTCAGATTTGGCAGGCGGTGACCAGTCCTCCGACTCTGGACTATGTGGCCCGGGTGGGACATTCAGCTGTGTTTTGGAACCAGCACTACAGCTTCATCAAAAGGTTCTGGGATTCCTACGCCGAAAAACAAGAAGCGGCCATGGGAGTCGCCCCGGCTACTGGGGAAAAACGAATGCTGGTCATTTCGGTGCGAATCGAGGACTCTTATGAAGAGGCCTGGAAGTCGGCTATCCCCGGTCATGACGAATTCTGGAAGTTCCTCGGTCCGTACGGATGGAGTCGCGGCTACATGGGTGAAGATGGCAAACCCGCAAAACCGGGTCTCATTCCGACCCTCCAAGAGTCCGTTGACAACAAGACGATTCTGCTCGGAACCCCCGAACAAGTTGCCGAGGGAGTGCAGTTTTACAAGGACCTCCTTGGTCTTGAATACCTCACGATTTTCCCGCATATGTTGGGCGATTCGTACAAGAAGGCCGACGAGCAAATGGCCCGATTCATGAACGAGGTAATGCCTCTGGTCAAGTGACCGGAGCGGTCAGTCCCAAAGGGAATTTAACTGAGCAACATTTCGGAGAATGTCACCGCGATCAGTCATGATGCCGTGAACGCCAATGTCAATGAGTTGCTGCATCGAATTCGCATCATCAACGGTCCAAACATGTACCGGGCACTGTGCTTTTTGTGCCTGGCGTATCCGACGTTCGGTGACCACCGGAATCTTTCCGTATCGAATCGGAACCTGAAGACATGATGGTCCCGGCGGAATGTGACCCAGAAGCCATTGGGCAACTTCGCGGGGACTGGCAGTGGTGCACACCGCTGCACCAAGCTGAGAACGGATCTTCACCAGTCGACTGTGACTGAACGCTCCGATGCACACCCTAGGCAATGCTGATGTTCGCTGCAGATGGGCAATGAGTGGTTCGACCGTGGCATCAGTTTTGGCATCAATGTTGAAATATGCCTCGGGAAACTCCTCCATGAGTTCAGCCAAAGTCGGAATGGCCTCACGACCGTTTATTCGAGCCTGCGAAACTTCGGCCCAACTCATTTGACTGATCAGCTGAGGTATGGCGCACGTTCTTCGAAGATCGTCATCATGAAAAGCCACGAGTACACCATCGGCGGTGACTTGAACATCAGTTTCCATGTAGCGAAAGCCAACATCCCAGGCATGCCGGAAAGCAGCTATTGAGTTTTCTGGATGTAAGTGACTGCCGCCGCGATGAGCAAAGGCGATGAATCCGCCTTCGATGTTCGGCGCCAGATATGAATGTCTACGGCTCAAATCGAGCGGCCAGCGTTCTTCCAGTACTCATCCTTGAGAAGGCGCTTATAGAGCTTGCCGGTGGGATGACGGGGCAATTCCTCACGGAAGTCAACCGAACGCGGACACTTGACATCGGCAAGTTGAGTCTTGCAATAGTCGATCAATTCCCGCTCGAGTGCTCGGGCCTCTTCCAGGCTGCTCGGCATAGTGACCGGCTGGACCACGGCCTTTACCTCTTCGCCGAAATCATCGTTCGGAACACCGAACACGGCCACGTCCACCACTTTTGGATGGGTGACCAAAGCGTTTTCGGCCTCCTGGGGATAGATGTTCACCCCGCCAGAAATGATCATGTACGCCTTGCGGTCAGTTAAGTAAAGGAATCCGTCGTCATCCAAGTACCCAACGTCGCCCAATGTGCTCCAACCTTTGGGGTGACGAGAACTCTTCGTCTTTTCAGCGTCGTTGTGGTAGACGAACTCCGCTCCACCCTCGAAGAAGATCGTGCCACTTTCATACTTTGGCAATTCCTCGCCATTGTCGCCAACAATGTGCAAGGTGCAACCGATTGGCATACCAACAGTTCCCTCATGGCCGAGCCACATGTCGCTATTGCAGTAGACGAAACCATTACCTTCGGTTCCGGCGTAGTACTCGTGAATGATTGGACCAAACCATTCGATCATTTGCTTCTTGACCGGGATCGGACACGGCGCTGCGGCGTGAATCACCGCCTGCAGCGAGGACACGTCATATTTTTTGCGGATGCCGGGATCTAATTTCAAAAGACGTACGAACATGGTCGGCACAACCTGGCTATGGGTCACCTTATTCTGTTGAACCGCCGCCAGGTACTGCTCGGGATCAAAGTGCTCCATAACAACCGCCGTGCAACCCACGCTTTGAGCCGCCATGGTGAAACGCAATGGAGCGGCGTGGTACAGCGGCGCCGGCGAGAGATACACGCTGTCAGCGGTGAACCCGAACAACATGCCCAACATAGGAGTGACCGAAGTAGGTGTGTCATCAAGGGAAAGTTCGACGAAAGGCTTGGTGACTCCCTTGGGCTGACCAGTCGTACCGGAGGAGTACAACATGTCTGTTCCGGCTATCCGATTCGGAAGTGGTTCCGCCGACTGTTTCGCCACGGCGTCTTCGTAGCTCTCATATCCCGGAATGGTGCCATCCAGCATCAGTCGCAAATCAACATTTGGGGTCGTAGCCAAAATGTCGGAAGCCTGATCGGCCTTGTACTTCGAGGTGATGTAGGCCTTGGCTCCACAGTCGTTGACGATGTAGGACAGTTCACTGCTGGTCAGGCGAGATGATGCCGCCGTGTACACCAGGCCAGCAAACTGGCAACCCCAGAGAATCTCCAAATAACGGTCGTGGTTCTCCATGCAAATGGCGATGTGGTCGCCTGGTTGCAGCCCGGCGTTTCGCAAGAGTTGCGACAGCCTGTTGGCCGCAGCATCAAGCTGAGCGAAGGTCTGGGTGTAACCCGAGCCGGTCATAATTAACGCTGGTTTATTGGGGGTTGATGCGGCGTGAACTCCAATATGCATGACCCTCAACTTAGTGCCGTAGGTTTAGCGGGGTGGAGTCCGAATCATCGCTGAAGCATCTCGTTGGTCGATTTTCCGAGTTGATCCAGTCCGGGACGAACCCGCCGCTCGATGAGGCTTGGGCCCTTATCGGGTGCGCCCTAGCGCCTAAAAATTCTGGCGACGTCATGTCCCAACTGAACCAACTGGACCAGTTGGCCGAGCAAGTTTCGGATTCCTCCATTGAGAGTCTGCTGCAGCAGTTATTTTCTGGTTCAAAGCCGTTTATTGGAAACGTTGGCGACTACTACTCGGCGTCGAATTCTCTCCTTCACTGCGTCCTTGATACGCGAATGGGTATCCCGATTTCTCTATCAATCATTGTCATCGAAGTGGCTCGCCGATTAGGCATCGCCATGAACGGCGTCGGGATGCCCGCTCATTTCCTAGTTGGACTGGCCCCAGAGTCTGGTTTGATTCCTGATCAATTCATTGATCCCTTTCATGGCGGTCAATTAATGGATCGAGAACAGACTCGCCGTCTGTTTCACCGAGTTGCCGGGGAACATCAACCATTTGACTCTCGCTTCCTGGCCATAACCCCCACCTTGGGAATTTTGGAGAGGGTTTTGAACAATTTGAAAGCTATTTACCTCCGTCATGAAGATGTGGTTGCGTTGCGCACGGTCATGATGTTTCGATCGCGTCTTCCCGGTATTGGACCAACTGAAATCGAAGAATTTCGCCGCCTAGTAGCACCGCTCAACTAGTTCTCACCTCGCGGTCCCGTTCGCAGGCGTGCAACATGAAAGACTTGCGCTCATGATTGACCGAGACCTCAAACGCTCCCTCGGCCAAATGATGCATGGTGTCCAAGTTGTGGGCTCCCAAGTCGGAGACCAGCAACGTTTGTACTGCAGCCATTGGGTATCACAGGTCAGTTTTGAAGAACCTATTGTCATGGCTTCGGTATCGCCTCGTCACGACACCTACCCGTTGATCGAGGAATCGGGATGCTTCTCAATTTCTGTTTTGGCTGGGGATCAAGTGGGTGTTGGGCAGTATTTCTCATACCCCGGACGAAAGTTCCACTATCTTGCCAACGAATACGTCACCACCTGGAAAGCCCGGCCCACAACCGCCGATTTACCGGTCGTCGTTGACGCCATAGCCTGGATGCGTTGCGAAGTGGAGAGTCGCCATCAAGTTGCCGATCACACCCTTTTCTTTGCACGCGTGACCGACGTCATGCCGGGTCGTCTAGGGGTAGCTCCTTTGACCTATTCCAGCCGTTTGGGATGGCGCATCGCCTCGGAAAAGGCCCGAGAGCCAGGTGTTTCAGTACGCGACGAACTCCTTCAGCGATTGGCGCAAGCGGGATTCACGGCCGATTTCGAGACGTCCGAGGACTGAGCATTTATCCCTTGCCTCTCTCCAGAGTCGAACGGCGCGCACCTTCACTTTCAAAAAGATCAAAGAGAAAACAAAAATCGCCGATCTCGATGTCATGCCGACCAACGGCACTAGGTACATTTACCTCGGTTTTTCCGGCAGACCCTCAAGGGTCGAAAAATCGGAAATCCATAATTCTTGAGTAACTCATCTGATGGGAGTCACTATGTCGAAAGCAACCGCAACGCTTACCGCTGATGAACAGCGAGTGAGCGATCTTGTCAATCGTCTTGTCGAGGAGTTCCCGCCAAAGTCAACCGATGCCGCAGCCTTCCTTGGCGCTCAGTTCGATCTTGGTTTGGCCTGGGTGCATTTCGATGAAGGCAGCGGCGGTCTTGGCCTCAATCCCAAAGTGCAGCGACTCATCAACGAGCGTCTCGCAGCTGCTGGCGCCCCGAATCCTGTGGCTCGCAACCCCATCGGACATGGGATGTGCGGCCCAACTGTGGCCGTATGGGGAACGCCAGAACAAAAGAAGCGTTATCTCCGTCCGCTCTTTACTGGTGAAGAAGTGTGGTGCCAGTTGTTCTCCGAACCGGGTTCAGGGTCGGATTTCGCCGGACTTTCAGCAAAGGGTGTACGAGACGGAGATGAATGGATCGTCAATGGCCAAAAGGTTTGGACCACTTTGGCTCACCTTTCGCGATTTGGCTTGCTCATCGTGCGTACCGACCCTGACGCCGTGAAGCATGCCGGTCTCACCGCTTTCGTTGTTGATATGCAGGCCCCCGGTGTCGAGGTTCGACCTCTGTATCAGATCACGGGAGAGGCCGAATTCAACGAGGTCTACTTCACCGATACCCGAGTTCCCCACGCCGAAATGTTGGGCAATGTCGGAGACGGTTGGCGAGTGTCTCTGACAACTCTCATGAACGAACGAGTATCTATCGGGGGAGCGATTCCTCCTAAGGGGTCAGGTCCTATCCGTGATGCCTTGAAGGTGTGGAACGATCTTCCTTCGGAGAGCAAGGATCCGGCTACTCGTGACGAACTCATGAAGCTCTGGGTGCGCGCCGAACTTCTACGTTTGACAAACATTCGGGCCTCGCAAAACCGCAAGATGGGTGATCCAGGTCCGGAAGGTTCCATTGCCAAATTGGCTATGGCGGAACTTCATAAGGATGTTTATTCCTTCGCCGTCTCCTTGCTAGGGGCGGAAGGCATGTTGTTCCCGAGCGGCTATCAGATGATTCGTCCAGAGTTCGCTATGGGACTAGAGAACCCTCAGAAGGCTTTCTTGCGGAGTCGAGCCAACTCTATTGAAGGCGGAACCAGCGAAGTCATGCGAAACATTCTTGGCGAACGAGTTCTCGGCCTGCCAGGAGACGTTCGCGTCGACCGTGAGGTTCCGTGGAGCAAAGTTCCACGGAACTGAGACTCACATGCCTGATTTCAGGATCAGGCCGTTATTACATGCCTGATTTCAGGACCAGGCCGACAAACATGGCGCCGAGGGAACTGAGAAGTCCGAGTGCACCACCAACGGCCAAGGCCAAAGTGCTTCGTCCGACCGCATGTACCGCCGCCGACATACCAGCAATGGCCGTCAAGAGAATATGCAACATCACGGTGATCTGATATTCCCAGGTTGTGTCACCGACTTCAACGGCCAGGAGATTCCAGATTCCGGTCACTACCAGAACTACAAAGGCTGGCCAGGCAACTTTATTGAACGCTCTCGCCGCAACCTTTGTGCTGTTCGGAGCATGGCGTCGCAACGAGGGGACAAGTCCAGCCAAAACTATTTGGCCGCCAACCCAAATGGAAGCAGCCAGCACATGTAGAAAGAGGCGCAAAGTCGTCACTGTAGGTTCGAGCATGATGGTCCTATGGTCGCAGGGCAGCCAAAACGTCACTAGCTGCCAATGAACGGTCATCGACTTGGGGACGCTGCGCCAAGTCACCGCCAGTGAGCACCGTGGCTGCTATCTCAATACCGGTTTGAAGATCACGAAGATGACGAGGTGGTGGAAAATATTCATCTTCATCGGTGATGCGCACTTCGGTCACGCCATTAACCGGCGCCAAACGAGCAATGACGGCATCGACTAATTCCTCTGGCGCTGAAGCCCCGGCAGTAACACCCACCGTGCCACTGAGATCATTGGGTAGTTCATTGGCGGTATTGATGCGATACACCCGAGCGCATCCGGCCTCTTGAGCCAAACGTTCCAAAGCCCGGGTGTTTGATGAATTGGCCGAACCAATCACCACGATGGCATCGCAGTTGGGAGCCATTGACATCAGTGCCGATTGTCGATTAGTTGTGGCAAAGCAGAGATCACTACGACCTGGAGTCCATACTTCGGGAAATCGTTCACGAACACGTACTGCCACCCCCTCCCAATCACGATGAGACAAGGTCGTCTGGGCCAAAAGAGCCACTGGCTCCTCAAAAATCGGTAAGGCATCAACTTCCTCTATCGACTCAACTCGCGAGATTGCCCCGGGCGCTACTGCCATGGTGCCCACTGCTTCCTCGTGGCCTTCATGGCCGACATAAACAATGCGAAACCCCTTACCTGCTCGAACCTTTACCTCATGGTGAACCTTGGTCACCAAAGGACAAACTGAATCGATAACCACTGATCCGCGGGCGCGGGCGGCGGCCACTACTTCGGGAGCGGAACCATGAGCCGACAGCATGATTGGCCTACCAAGTGGCACCTCATCAATATGGTCAACGAAACGCACTCCCAATTTTTCGAATCTCTCCACAACTAGCTTGTTATGAACGATTTCGTGGTAGCAGTACACCGGCGCATCAAAACTCCGCACCATCCAGGCCAAAGCCTTGATCGCCATCTCCACTCCGGCACAAAAACCCCGCGGTGCAGCCAAAAGCACATGATCAACCGTCATTGCTTTCAGGATAGGTCCGATGTCAGCCATGATGCGGGAGCGGACCGGCACAGTACTTTTCAGAGAACCACTCCTAAGTGACCGATAGCCTGGCACTATGACGGTTCGCGAACGAGCACCACTCGTTGTTTCCGTCGCACCTGGATCGCCCGCTGATTCTGTCGGGATCATGCCAGGGGACGAGATAACGGCGCTGAATGGGGTCTCACCCCGGGACATCATCGAGTGGCGTCTACTTTCTGATGAGCCAGAAGTCTCAGTCAGTCTTGTTCGACAAGGTATGGAACTTGACCTCGAGATCACCAAAGGTGCTGGGGTTCCCTTGGGAGCCGAAGTTTCCAGTGCCGTTTTTGATCGTGTGCGCACCTGCGACAATCACTGTCCCTTTTGTTTCATCTATCAACTTCCTCCCAATATGAGGAAAAGCCTGTACTTGAAAGATGACGACTATCGGCTGAGTTTCCTTTATGGCAACTTCACGACCCTGACGAGATTCACCGAATCGGATCTTGAACGGATTGTCACCGAGGCGCTTTCGCCGTTGAACGTGAGCATTCACGCCACCGATCCCGAAACTCGCAACGCCATGCTTCGAAACCGGCGAGGCGGTATGAGTTTGAGATGGCTCAAAATGCTTCTTCAGCAAGGAATTCAAGTCAATGGACAAATTGTGGTTTGTCCGGGAATGAACGACGGCGAAGTACTAGAGAGCACCTTCATCGACATCCTCGATCAGTACCCCGACCTTCATCACGTTGCAGTCGTTCCCCTGGGCATCAGTCGATTCAATAAAGAACCCGAGATGCGCGCCCACACCATCGCTGAAGCCCAGGGAGTCGTCGATCTCATTGACACTTGGCAGAAGATATTTCTCGAGCATCTCGGTCGACGTATGGTTTTCGCCGCTGATGAGTACTACCTCATGGCTCAACGGCCGTTCCCAGATGAAAATTCCTATGAAGGTTTTTTCATGCACGAAGACGGGGTTGGAATGGCTCGCACCTTCCAAGGCGAGTTCACGGGACAGAACTTGGAAGCTGTACGACCTCAAAGTGGATTCTTCGCTTGGGTTGATGGCGCACCGGCGGCGGGATATCGAGCAATTCGTAATCCAGCGGCTGACACCGGCATGAGATCGGATCGCTGCGGATCCTCGTCGGGATCCGCACCAGAGTCACCGGTGAATTCCGGAGCGGTCGCCGTTCGACTCGGAGCAAGGGCAAATGCACCAATTGGGATATTGACCGGCGAATACGGACACCGGGTTTTGTTTCCCCTTCTCAGCGATTTACAACGTCCGGATGTTCGCCTCATCACCGTCGAGAACCGTTTCTTTGGCGGCAACACCGCCGTAACCGGCCTCATGGTTGGGGAAGATATTGCCAGAACTCTTCGAGAAGAGCCCGAAGGGCATCGTTACCTGTTGCCAGATGTCTGTCTTTCCGAGGGACGTTTCCTTGACGGGATGACCCCAGCCGATCTTCCACGTCCGGTGGAGATCATTCCGACCGATGGCATAGCCCTGCGAACAGCACTAGATGGAATTCAACGATGAACCCCGACCAAGATCTTTCCCCCACATCCCCAGAGAAGTCAGCCCCAAGCCTCGACGAGCACGATGAACAGCTATCGACGGTGGTGATCGTTGGTCGCCCCAATGTAGGTAAAAGCACCCTATTTAATCGATTCATAGGTGAACAGGCCGCCATTGTTGAAGATCGGCCGGGGGTTACTAGAGATCGTCAGGAACGTGAAGCGGTGTGGTTGGGACAGCGTTTTCGTCTCGTCGATACTGGAGGCTGGTTGCCAGGTGGCAGCGAACTCGATGCCAAGGTCAGCCGACAGGTGGAAAAGGCCGTTCGTCATGCGGATCTGGTGGTCTTTGTCGTCGACGGATCGGTGGGAACGACTGATGACGACCAAATCGT
>JBJOFA010000004.1:0-17492 GCA_046049015.1 Actinomycetota bacterium
ATGTCGCCTAAAGCTCGTCAAGCCAAAGGTAAAGCCCGTCTCTCGGCCTATGAAAAGTTGCGATCCGAGGCCGAGGCCGCCGATCGAGGTCCCAGCAAACTAGAGATCACAATCCCATCGGGAACCCGTCTCGGTGACACGGTGATTGAAGTTGAACATCTCAAAAAAGCTTTTGGTGATCGCCTCTTGATTGAAGATCTCACCTTCTCGTTGCCTCCGGCCGGCATTGTCGGCATCATCGGACCCAACGGTGCTGGTAAGACCACGCTGTTCCGCATGCTGACCGGACAGGAGCCACCCGATAGCGGCACCATCAAGGTGGGCGACACCGTGCAGTTGGCCTACGTCGATCAAAGTCGCGATTCGTTGAACGACGATGCCACGGTCTATGAGGAAATCACCGACAACATCGAACACCTAAAAATTGGCAATCGGGAAATTAATGGTCGGGCCTACGTGGCGTCGTTCAACTTCAAAGGAAGTGACCAGCAAAAGCGAGTCGGCGATCTTTCTGGCGGAGAGCGCAACCGCGTGCACTTGGCCAAGTTGCTCAAGACCGGCGGCAACGTCTTGCTTCTTGACGAACCAACTAATGACCTAGATGTTGACACCCTACGAGCCCTCGAAGATGCCCTCGAGGCTTTTCCCGGCTGTGCCGTAGTCATTAGCCACGATCGATGGTTCCTTGACCGCATTGCCACCCATGTTTTGGCCTTTGAAGGGGACAGCCAAGTTCGCTGGTTCGAGGGGAACTTCTCCGAGTACGAATCATGGCGGAAAAAGGAAATGGGTTCCGCCGCTGATCAGCCTCATCGCATCAAGTACAAGCCGTTATCCCGGTGATGAACGCTTCGATCTCGGTCCGAATCATTCGGTGGGCCTGCGCTGGCATTTTTGTTGCCTGTATTGCCGGACTGATCATCTCGTCGATTGCCGGCAACAATGCTGGATGGGTGCTCACCATCGGCATGGTTGGAGCGGCGGCAGCAATTATTTTGATCGTCGTCTCCTTGGTCACCAGCAGTCAGCGACTACCAGTCTTTTCTGAAGTTCGAGCCGAAGCTCTAGAGCGGCGAATTGCCGACTTAGTAGCCAGCGGAGCGAACGAAAATGAGATTCGTGATTTGGTACGCGACGCGGTCGAATTGGGCCGCGGTCTGTGAGCGAAACTGATCACGAACTTGCCGGCCGAATCGCTGAGGAAGCCGGTCGAATGCTGGTTGAACTGCGCACCAACCTCATGCGTCAGGGGTTCCATTATTGGGATCTCAAAGACGAGGGCGACTATGCCGGGCATCGCTACATCGTCGAAGCTTTGAAAAGCGCTCGCCCTGATGACGTCATTTTGTCTGAAGAGGCCGCTGATGATCGAGCCCGGTTGAGCGCTGATCGAGTGTGGATTATTGATCCCATCGATGGCACTAATGAATTCGCTGAACCACCGCGTCACGATTGGGCGATTCACATTGCCCTGTGGGAGCGAGGCGATCTCACCACTGCAGCGGTCGCTCTGCCGGCGCTAGAACTCACATTTCATGTGTCCCCAGCCTCGGCGTTGCCGGACCGCACACGTTTGAAACCCCGACTGGTGACCTCGCGCTCTCGCAATCCGTACAGCGCGGTGGTCGTGGCGCACGCCCTGGGTTGCGATGTGGTGCGCTTAGGCTCGGCTGGAGCGAAAGCAATGGCCGTGGTCATGGGAGAAGCTGACATATATGTCCACGACGGTGGCATGTATCAATGGGATTCGGCAGCTCCGGCTGCAGTAGCCCGGGCCGCAGGGTTGCATGTCAGCCGAATTGACGGCTCGCCTCTGACCTACAACGAAGCCTCCCTGTGGCTTCCTGATTTGTTGATCTGCCGACCTGAATTGGCTGAACCCGCTATTGCCGCCTTGAATTCCTGACAACAGGACTTGCTGAATCAGGTACGCCGGTTACCATGGCGCATGATGCGCTTTCCTGGACTCGTCATCGCCGCCCTGGCCTCTATCGGAGCCGGTGTTATCCACGGTGGAGCTATTGGTCTCCATGTGGAACATCAACAAGCAGCGCGGCTCTTCATCATTGTCGCTCTCGCCCAGTTGACGTGGGGTCTGGTCGCGCTGTTACGTCCACAAAAATCAATTCTGCCGGCGGGCGTGCTGATCAACGGTCTCGCTGTTGGTGGCTGGATAGTCACCCGTTTATCGGGGATTTCTTGGATTGATGGACTTGAAGGGCGAGAGAGTCCCCAGTGGGCCGACACTTTATGCGCCGGTCTTGGAGTGATTGCGGCGGCGGCAGCCGCTTCCGCGTTCGTTCTTGGCGCCCACCGCCTGCCTCCAGCACGACTTTCATTTTCCTCTGGGGCTATCGGGGCCGTTGTTGTCCTGGCGTTATGGACTGGCACCTCTCATGTTCACGATCATGAAACAGTTTTTGACGCCGCTGGAGTTCCCATTGATGAATCCCAACCTCATGGGCACGAAGGCGACGATCATTCCAGTGGCGCACAGTCGGTGGCCTTCACCGCCAACTGGCCGCGGGCCTATGACCCCAACCGCGAGATTGATATCAGCGGTGTTCCCGGCGTCACTGTTGATCAAGAGGTCCGAGCCCGCAATCTCATCCAAACGTCATTGCAAGAACTCCCTCGATGGGCCAACCATGAAGACGCCGTTCAGCAGGGTTGGCTTTCCATCGGCGATTCCCGTACCGGATTTGAGCATTTCATCAATCGCGCCATGATCGATGATGACTTGTTCTTGGATCCCACTGCTCCTGAATCACTCGTTTACCGAGTCGAAGGTGAGAAACGAACTTTGGTCTCGGCCATGTTCATCGCTAAGTCCGGCATTCCCCTTGACGATCCACAACTGGTCGACTTCGCCGGTCCGCTTATTCAGTGGCACGCCCACGACAATCTCTGCTGGAAGTTGAATGACCAAGGAAACGCCGTTATCGCCGGTGTCACCGATGCCAACGGAAATTGTCCTGCGGGATCAATCAAAGCCGGAAGTGAAAACGCCATGGTGCATGTTTGGATCACTCCTCATGCTTGTGGACCATTTGCTGCCCTGGAGGGAACTGGTGCCGGACGAGCTGATGTCAGCGATTCCGAACGAGTCGATATGTGCCATGAAGACCACGGCCATAGCGACGATCCAAGTCCAGTGGCCTCCATCAAAGATTCAGGGTCCTCGCGCATTGATCTCTCGGGCTACCCCGGCGTATCCCTGAGCGAGCAACTACGGGCCGAGAAACTGATCTACGACACTCGAGAAATCCTGCCGAAATTCTCGACAACGGAGATAGCACTTGAAAACGGCTTCACCAGCATTGGCGATGGTGCCACCGGTGTCGAGCACTACATCAACTGGTCCTACATCAATGATGAATACGAACTCAATCCGCTTTATCCGGAAAGTTTGGTCTTCGCCGTTGAACCCGATGGATCCCGCCGATTGGTGTCGGCTATGTACATGCTCGGCGATGAGTACAACTTGGACACAATCCCGAACGTCGGAGGTGTGCTGACCCAATGGCACATCCATGACAACTTATGCTTCGATCGGGATCCCATGGTCTTTGGCTCAACTCGCGTTGTGGGGGTGACGTCGTCAGATGGTCCATGCCGATTCGGTATGAAATTGCGACCGAATCCAATGTTGCATGTGTGGCTCGAACCTCAAGTCTGCGGACCTTTTGCTGCTCTCGAGGGGATCGGCGCCGGCCAGGTTAAAAAAGGTGAAGAGCACCTCTGCAATACGTTGCACGGTCATTCTTAACTGCAGGTCGTGATGCTCGCGGCTAGGCCGCTGATTTCACAGCTATGCAATTCGAGTTACGGCATCGATAGCACGGTCACCGTACCGGCGGCCCCGTCAACAGTGACTGTGGCTCCATCAGGTATGCGCTGGGTGGCATCGGTGACGCTGACAACGCACGGGATGCCGAGTTCACGACTCACGATGATGGCGTGGCTAACAACGGCGCCAACGTTGACTATCACTGCTCCGGCAGGGACGAACAAGGGAGTCCACGCTGGATCGGTGTACGGAGCAATCAGAACTTCGCCGGGTTCAAGGGCCAATGGATCAGCAGGATCGAGGATGACTCGCGCTTTGCCCGTATAGCTTCCCGGTGCCCCAGGCATTCCAGTGAGTACTTCTCCCGCGCTCACCAGTGCAGCCTGAGAAGCTCCCCGGCGAGCCCATTTATTCAGCGGGGCAACCGATCCATTGACGATGAATGGCGGCTCGATTTCGAAAAGTTCCAGATACTGCCGCTCACGCTGGGCCAATCGAGCGCGGAATTCATCGGGCTGAGCGGCAAAGGCGGCTAACTCATCAGCGAGCAACATGCAGATCTGTGATTTCGAATAGTGGGTGCGAGCAGCCAAGGCAAATGCTGCCATGCGAATTTCATGAAGCACCTTGATGATGTTGGTCTTAGCTCGCTCCCGGCCCGCCAAGTACAAGTGTGATGACATCAGCGCCATGTTGAATTGCATCAACATGTCTGGTTGGTCGGCCAGAGCCAGACGAATTTTCTCCTCCGCGGCACGCCGCAAAACTGCATTCTTCTCATTACGAAGCATGGGGCTCTCTGAATCGGGTGCCTGACGCATGGCATTGATCAGCGAGGTCGCCAATGCTGGTTTGGTTTCCCAGGTATCCGAGCGAATATCCCATTCGTTGGGGCCGCGACTTCCATATTGGTAAATGAAATCTTCGAAGCCTCGTTCGTAAGCGTCCGAACTGGCATCTAAACGGGACAGTTCCCACATAGCTCGACTTGGAGCCGCTGAATCAACATCTCCGATACTGGTGATCAAGGTCAGAACCAGACTTGGATCTCCGAGCGCTTGAGCGAACATGCCAAGAGCCCCTGGACCAATCGACGTTCCAGCTGTCATGTCCAAGTGATGTTCAAAGAGGCGCCGTAAAAGACCTGTAAACGAGGTCATCCGCGCAATCAACGCCACCTCCTCCATATTGGAAAGGTCTGGCCGCGAGGCCCGGACCTGATTTGCTTCCCGCTGATCGTCCAAAAGCTGCGGGAGTTCGGTGGCAGTCATCACCCGCCCCATCCACTCAGCCAGTTTCGCCGTATTCGCCGGGCTCTCATGCCAGGGCTCAGCAACGTATGCCGGCACATCGGGATGAGTTCCAAAGTAGACCGCGTCGATCATTTCGGGTTCCAGACCCGGACCGCGCACCCCAAAGAGCCGCGCCATGGATCCACCGATGTAGAGGTATCCCCCAAAGAGACCCACTACCTCTGGGCGATACGTGTCGACCTCATGGGGCTCGCAGGTTCCCGCACTGATCTGGCTGTCTCGCCAACCTTGCAAAATGCCAGGCTCCCAAGCGACCGTCCAACACAATGGGCTACAGGGATCGGGCAGCACTTCACCGGCATTGGCACGGGTGTACAACGGATACTTCGAACTTGGCTCCCAGTCGGTAATCCATTTGTCTGGAAGTCCCGGTATCGAAGTCGACCCTGCTGCTGTTCCTGCCGACATTGCACTCCCCCTATTCCATGATCGCCTCAATGGATCCTGCCTTGGCGAGACTAGTCACTTCGTCTCGTCGAGTTCACCCTGTCACACCCCATTGCGGCTTACGACAGGAATTTCGCTGAGTCACACGGCAGACTCACAACGTGACTGAGGAACGTTCGACATCCGACCGGGCATGGGGAAATTTCACCGAGAAGGGCCCCTGGAATATCGATCGATCCGCTGTGCGGTGGCTTCCAGTGGTGGAAGAACTCCGGGTCCTGGCACTAGCCGACGTACCGAAACTCACTACTCCGCAGCGTTTGCCTCCCGGGGTGCGGGTACTCACTGTGGCTCGTCATATCGCCGGCGCTATCGCTCCTTGGTACATCAGCAAAAAACGCGGTCGCTTTACCGAACCGGCTCAGAGTCGATCGGATCTTTCCCTTCGTCTTCGTCGAGCCGTCGAAACATTAGGGCCGACCTACATCAAGCTGGGTCAGATCATCTCCTCGGGAGAGGGACTCTTTCCTGCTGAACTCGTCGAGCAATTCAAACTCTGTCGCGACCAAGTCCCTGCTGAAGATTTCGCCACCGTACGTCTCATCGTTGAACAAGATCTGGGCTGCCGAATCGAGGATGTCTTTTCCTCATTCGAGAGGACTCCTCTGGCGGCGGCATCTATTGCTCAAGTTCACGCGGCTCGTTTGAAAACTGGCGAAGAAGTAGTAGTCAAAGTTCAACGACCAAGTGTGGCCTCCCTAGTGCGCAAAGATCTTCGAGTGATGGCCTGGTTGGCCCCTCATATGGTCGGACGCATTCCCATTGCCGCACTGGCCAATCCTCCAGCCCTCGTCGAGTTATTCGCCGAAACCATTGTCGAGGAACTCGATTTCCGTCTTGAAGCGTCCAACATGTTGGACGTGGCCGCCATGCTTCACGATTTGGGGCAAGACTCCTACATCGTGCCCCGCCCGCACGCTCAACTTGTCACGAAGCGGGTGCTGGTAATGGAGCGTATTGTTGGCTTCAACTTTGATGACGTCGCGGGTATGAAAGATGCCGGCATTGACACCGAAAACGTCATTCGTACCGGAATGATCGGTTTCATGGAAGGCGCCATGATTCATGGCATCTTCCACGGCGACTTACATGGAGGCAACCTCTTCGTTCTGGCTGATGGCCGAACCGCCCTGTTGGATTTCGGCATCGTGGCCCGCTTGTCGAATGAGGGTCGCTTGGCATTTTTACGTCTCATGCTCAGCGCTATGACCAACGATGTGAAGGGTCAAATGGCCGCACTACGAGATTTGGGAGCACTGCCCTTTGACACTGACTTAGATGCTGTCATTCGCGATCTCAAACTTGATCAACCGGCAATTGATCCCACCAATTTGACTGGCGAGCAAATGGTGGCCGAAGTACAACGGATTATCAAAGCCCTCCTCGGATACGGAGCTCGTTTGCCCAAAGTTCTCATGCTGTATGTGAAGAACATGGTTTTCCTTGATGGGGCTATTGCCCGTCTTGCTCCCGATCTCGACATCTTGGCCGAGGTCGCCAATATCTCGATGATGTTTGCCCAACGCCACGGAGAGCGCCTTGGTAAGGACCTAGGGATCGACCCCAATGCCGTTGAATTCGACCTCACCGGAGTCAAAGCCTCCTTAGGACTCGAAGCTGATGTAGACCGGATGAGCTACAAAGATCTCCAAGCCCGCCGTGATCTCATTCAAAAACGGATGCGCGACCACGTTGGTCGCTAGCTACATCAACGTTTGCCGTTAGCCAGGTAATTGTTGAACATCGGCATCCGCTACCGTTTTGATCGTCATGCGTCTCGTTGTTGCTCGTTGCAGTGTTCAGTACACCGGTCGCCTCGACGCCTCGCTTTCTGAAGCCATCCGTTTGATCATGGTCAAAGCCGATGGCTGCGTGGCCGTCCACAGTGATGGCGGGGCTTACAAACCCCTGAACTGGATGAATTCCCCCAATGTCATTGAGGAACATGAGAACCACTGGGTGGTCACCAACCCCAAGGGTGAATCCTTGACCATCACCTTGCACGAAATTTACTCAGACCATCACCATGAACTCGGAGAAGATCCGGGTCTCTTGAAAGATGGCGTAGAGGCTCATCTACAAGAACTTCTGGCGGAGGTTCCTGAGTCAATTGAAGCGGGACTGACCCTGGTGCGCCGGGAGTGGCCAACGCCCATTGGACCCGTTGATCTCATGTGTCGCGATGGCGAAGGAAATTATGTGGCCATCGAAGTCAAACGACGGGGAGAAATCGACGGCGTCGAACAGTTGGCCCGTTATCTCGAAGTACTCCGCGCCGACACATCATTGAATGGTCTGCGCGGCGTTTTCGTCGCCCAAGTCATCAAACCTCAAGCGCGAGTGATCGCCGAACAACGCGGCATTGCCTGCACCGAAGTGGATTACGACGACCTTCGAGGTCGCCGTCCCGAGGAACTTCGTCTGTTTTGATTCCGGCTAATGCGTCCGGTTGAAATCAGTCGTGACGAACGAGACCCTGATCGATTACCACTCGGTCCCCCACTGACGTGGTGAACAAGGTTTTTCCCGCAGACACCTTCCACATTCGAATAGTCAAGGCATCTCCTGGCATGACCGGAGACGAAAAGCGACCTTCAATGTGCTTGAACTTGGTGACATCGTTATTGCACAGGGCTTTGAGGAGGGCCCGACCGGTAAAGCCGTAAGTGCACAATCCGTGCAAGATGGGGCGATCGAAACCGCCTATAGCGGCAAAAGACGGATCGGTGTGCAAAGGATTGCGATCGCCTGACAAGCGGTACACAAATGCTTGATCCGCCAGAGTCTGCAAGGTCACTTCATGATCAGGGGCCGATGCCGGGGGTTCATTCTGCGGGCCTGAGGGACCACGATCTCCACCCCAACCGCCTTCACCACGAATGAACACCGAAGAGCGAGTGGTCCACAATGGCTCACCACTCTTCAACTTGGTTTCCGCTTCAGTTACGACCACAGCAGCTTTGCCCTTGTCGTACATGGCCACGACTTTGTCTTGAACGGTCGCTTCAGCTTCGACTGGGATAGGTCGATGCAACGTGATGGCTTGTGAACCATGTACCAACATGGCGAAGTTGAACGAGCCGATTTCGGACATAGCGCTCTTGCCCGGCGACGTCGTTCCCGATCCCGCTACCACGGCAAAGGTGGGGAACACCACCTGTTGGACATCTTTGGTGTTCTCGGTGGAGAAGGCCAGATCCTCTTGGCCGGCCCCGATACCAACTGCATATAAAAGGGCGTCCTTTGAGTTCCACGACATAGTACGAACGTCGCCGACGGCTCCTACGGAATCAGGATTTAAAGGCATAACTCTCCTTCATTGTTGCGATCCCACGGTGGAGATCTACGTGTGCGAATAAGTGGGCTCGGCCCAGGAACAACTTGCTATCAGGATTTCGGCTGAGGCCAGCCCCCCGGTGATCCGTCCATTCCAGAATTCTTACGGGCCGAGGCCAAAAGATTCGCCACAATCGGTCCGAGTTGAGTCGGGTCATCAACCGGGGCGTGGCGCGGACCTCGCGTCCAGCCCTCGGCCACGGCCAAAACATCGCCGCTGGCTTCGAAAACCCGTCCCGTCACACCGGCCGCCTCATCAGAAGCCAGCCAGGTCACGATCGGAGCGATCCAACGAGGAGATCGGCGCTCACGATCTTCATCGGTTTCCGGAGCCGGCCCGAGACCTTCGGTCATTCGGGTCAAAGCCACCGGGGCTACCGCATTCACGGTGACTCCGTAGCGAGCCATTTCAAGGGCGGCGATGGTGGTAAACGACGCGATACCCGCTTTAGCGGCGCCATAGTTGGTCTGCCCCGGGTTGCCATAGATACCTGACACCGACGTGGTGTTGATAATGCGACCGGACACCGGCTTTCCAGCCTTGGACTGCTCACGCCAGTAACTGCAGGCGAAACGACTAGGAGCAAAGGTGCCCTTGAGATGCACATTGATAACCGCATCCCATTCGGCTTCCGACATGGAAAACAACATGCGGTCGCGCAAGATGCCGGCGTTGTTCACCACGATGTGCAGATCACCGAAGTTTTCGATGGCGGTGTTGATGAGCCGTTCCGCTCCTGCCCAATCGCTGACACTGTCGCCGTTCGAGACGGCTTCACCACCCATGGCCTTGATCTCTTGAACTACTTGCTCCGCCGGGCTCAAATCTCCACCGCTACCGTCTACGTTCCCACCGAGATCGTTCACCACGACCTTGGCCCCCTGAGCAGCCAGGCTCAGAGCATGCTCACGTCCGATACCTCGACCGGCCCCAGTGACGATGGCCACTTTTGCTTCACATAACCGAGCCATGAGCCCTCCTTCGATGTACTACGTCTTCGCCGATGATGAATTGCTCATCGTGAACGAATGTGATCTTACGTACACCGCCCGGTGAGTCACCAACACGGCCAGGTCATAGCCTGAAACCGTGCCGGATAAGGGAAATCAGATAGCGAATCTCGTACCCGTCGCCACCGATGTCTTGATCATTGGTGCAGGTCCGGCCGGCAGTGCGGCAGCCATCACAGCTGTGCGCCAGGGTCTCAAAGTTGTCGTCATCGATAAGGCCAGCTTCCCTCGCGACAAGTGTTGTGGCGACGGACTCACCACTTTGGCTCTTCGTCAATTGGAAAGTCTGGGCTTCGAGTCACGTCATATTCCGTCCTGGCAAGATATTGATGGCGCTTGGGTACGTTCGCCATCGGGACGTGAAGTTCTTCTCCCACTTCCCGACCACGGGCACTACGCCGCGGTGGCTCCGCGCCTCGAACTTGATAACACTCTCGTGGCCATGGCCCGCGAACGGGGTGCCCAAGTCCTCGAGCGATGCGCATTTTCTGAGATCTCGGTGGAGACCCATCAAGTCGTGGTGGATGTGGAATTTCTCGACACCGCTCAACACCAACAGATCACGGCCCAGTGGGTTATCGCCGCCGATGGAATGTGGAGTCCGGTTCGAAAAGCACTCGGTTTCGCTGACACCAATTATCGCGGTGAGTGGCATGCCTTTCGCCAATACGCCAGCCAGGTCACTGGTCCGGCACAAAACCGTCTCATTGTCTGGTTTGAACCGGACCTCCTGCCCGGTTATGCCTGGAGCTTTCCGCTTCCGAATCAACGAGTCAACATTGGCTTTGGCATTGTGCGCGATGGTGAAAGAAAAATTCAGGACATGGCTGCACTATGGCGGGATCTTCTCGAACGTCCCCATATTCGCGCTGCCCTCGGACCAGACGTGCAAATGGAAGGTCGCCATACCGCCTGGCCCATTCCCGCCAACGTGGACAAGAGTGTGACTGGAAGTGGTCGGGTGCTCTTTACTGGCGATGCTGTGGCGGCCTGTGACTATCTCACCGGAGAAGGAATCGGCCAAGCCCTCCTCACCGGCGAATTAGCCATTGAGGCCATCATCAAAGGTGGAACTACGCGTGAGATCCGACATCGATATCGCCGGGACGTGGAACACCATCTGCGAGCCGATCATCGCATGTCTTTGGCATTATCGAGAGTTCTCGCCCATGAACGAGGGGCGCGTGGCGTAATTTCCCTTCTTGATCATGCCGGCCCCTGGGCCCGGAGGCACTTTGCTCGTTGGATGTTCGAAGACGAACCGCGAGCCATTGCCGTCTCTCCGCAACGCTGGCACCGCCAATTGTTCCGCCGTCCCGGAGCCTGGGCCAGCCGACCTTGAACCGGCATCGGCTACCTTCGAAGTATGCGCACTCGTCTCACTGAACTCCTCGACATAGAGCACCCGATCATGCTCGCCGGTATGGGCGGAGTTTCTTACTCCCAATTAGTGGCGGCAGTCAGCGAAGCGGGCGGAATTGGCACCTTTGGAGCGGCTCCGATGCAACCGGGTCAGCTCGACGAAGAAATTGCCATTGTGAAGTCCCTGACCTCCAAGCCTTTTGGCGTCGACCTCTTGACGGCTATTCCCTCTCAACTAGAACGTGATGTTGAAAGCATCATCAAAGGTGGAGCCAAGATTTTTGTTGCCGGACTCGGAGTACCGCGAGAAATCATTGACGTACTCCACCGCAGTAACGTCATTGTCGGATCCATGTGCGGCAAAGTCCGCCACGCCCAAGCCGCCGTTGCCAGCGGATGTGATTTTGTTGTAGCCCAGGGAACCGAAGGCGGTGGACACACCGGCACCGTGGCCACGATGGCACTTATCCCCCAAGTAGTTGATGCCGTCGGGGCCAAAGTTCCAGTCGTCGCAGCCGGAGGACTGTTTGACGGACGGGGTCTCGCAGCCTCCTTAGCACTTGGTGCCGATGGCGTATGGATGGGCACTCGCTTCATCGCCACTCCCGAAGCCCATGCCCCGGAGGCCTACAAGCAGATGCTCATCGACATCGCTGAAGACGGAACAGTCGTCTCGCGCGCTTACACCGGCAAGACGTGTCGCGTCGTTCGCACCGATTGGACCCAACATTTTGATGAACACCCCGAAGAGTTGAAAAAGTTTCCAGAGCAAGTTTTGGTGTCCATACAAGCGGGTGCCAATCACATGGGCTACCCACCGGAGACCACCATTGATCCCGCTAAAGAATTCATGCCAGCTGGTCAGGGTGTAGGTGCTATCACCGCACTTACGCCCGCTGGCGACCTAGTTCGCCAAATCATGGCCGAGGCCGAACACGTACTCGCTGCATTACAGCGTTACTCCCGCTAAAGCATTGAACCATAACTTGAATCTGGCGCAGTTAAATCTGGCGCAGTGGATGAGTCGCGCATGTTGAATATGTTGCGAACCAACCCTGACCTCCGCAAGGTCTTCATCGCCCAAGTCATTTCCTACCTTGGTGACTGGTTCAGTTTCGTAGCCCTGATTGGCTTGGTCGATGACCTCACCGGTTCAAGCTTTCTGGTCTCACTCGTGTTGGTGGCCTTTTCACTTCCCTCTTTTCTGGCCTCTCCCATTGCTGGACCCATGGTCGACCGCTTCGACCGCCGGCGCATTCTCATCACTGTGTCGTGGATTCAAGGGGTTTCGGCCTTGGGTTTACTCCTCGTTGGTCCTGGCACAGTGTGGTTGGCGTTTCTCTTCCAAAGTTCTGTTTCAGCCTTAGCCGCCGTGGTGAAACCAGCTTCCGAAGCGGCCATTCCCAATCTCGCCAGAGATGCCGAGGAGGTGGCTCGCGCCAATTCGCTACTTGGCTCCACCTGGGGAGTCATGTTGGCCGTTGGTGCAGCAATCGGCGGACTCTTTTCTTCGACTTTTGGACGAGACGCCGCTTTCGTAGCCAATGCTTTGTCATTTTTTGCCGCGGCCGCAGTTTTTGCTTTGGTGAAATCTCCCATGCAAACCGCCCGAGACACCGACATCGCCTCGCGACCCATGCGTCCAATTGCCGATATGCGCGAAGCCCTCACCCATGCCCGTCGAGATCCAGTACTCATGGCGCTCATTTTTTCCAAGGCCACCTTTGCCATTGGCGCCGGTGTCGTCAGCCAACTTGCTGTTTTAGCCTCTGATGTTTTCAAAGGCGGAGACGCATCACGAGGTGTACTCATTGGCGCACGCGGTGTCGGTGCCGGAATAGGTCCCCTCATTGCTGCTCGTTATACCGGTGGGGATTTAGCCAAAGTATTGCGCGTCTGCGGCATTGCCAGTCTTGTCTTCAGCGGCTGCTACTTGCTGGGAGCGTGGATGCCTGCTCTGGGGCTGACTGCCGTTTTCGTTACCGTGGCTCACCTCGGTGGTGGTGCCCAGTGGACGCTCAGCACCTATGGTTTGCAACTGCGCTCACCCGATCATGTACGCGGTCGCATCTTGGCCGGAGATTTTGCCTTGGTTACCCTGACGCTTTCCGTGACCAGTGCCTTGGCTGGTTTGGTATCTGAAGCTTTCGGCGTGCGACAAGCCATATCGGCTTTCGCTCTGGCCGCTGCGGCAGCCAGCCTGGTTTATATCTCAGCTACGCAGCGTCTGCGCAAGCAGCTGCTGCATCCGTCAGGACCTGCGCCCGACGGTCATTAGCGAGATTTGTGGCCATTTGGTTCATGACATAGGCCATGGCCAGTTCCCTCTCAGGATGAGCAAAGGCCACTGATCCACCGGCACCGGGATGACCAAATGCTCCTTGACCCGAATAGGGCGAGAACATTCCGTGAGTCATGAAGCCCATACCGAAGGTTGTGGGCATGATCAAACAGGTATCGGGCTCACCATTGGGAGTCACGGTGATACGGGCCCGATCAACGATCTCGGGCTTCACCAAACGCACGCCATCTACTTCGCCGATTGTCGCTGCGTAGATCCGCGCCAAAGTGGACGCATTGGTAATGCCATTGGCCGCCGGAATCTCAGCAGCATGTACATCGCGACGGTTGAAAGCGCCATCGACGGAGAAAGCACCGTTCAAACTGAGGGCCTGACCTCCCGGTGAGTTCGGCCCCATGAACTGCTCCATCATGGCCTTGACCGCCGGATCCATGGTGTCGTCGTCGCCGCCGGCCAACGATCCGATCATCGGCGACACTCGCGGTTCCTGTGATTCCGGCAAGCCGATCCACAATTCGCCGCCCACAGGGGTCACAATCTCATCAGATACGAATTGGCCAAGACTTCGTCCCGCAGGATCGACGCGCCGCACCAGTTCTCCAGCCAGCCAGCCATAGGTCAAGGCGTGATACCCGTGTTGAGTTCCAATCTCCCATCGCGGTTTGGTGGCTGCCAAACGTGAGGTGATGGTGCTCCAATCGAGAGCATCGCTCAGTGAAATGTCACCGTCCACAGTGTACAAACCGCACTGGTGAGATAGCAGTTGGGCCACAGTTGCTGATTCCTTACCAAGTTGAGCAAACTCAGGCCAAAAGGAACTCACCTTTTCGTCATAGGAGAGCAGACCGCGCTCCACACACATGGCCACAGCGATAGCCGTAATACCTTTGGTGGTGGAAAAGACCAGCTGCAAGGTGTCTTCCTCGTACGGTGTCGTGCGTTCAGCATCGAAGTGGCCGCCCCAAAGATCCACGACCTTTTGTCCTCGGTGATAGACCGACACGCCACAGCCGACCTCTTCACCACTTGCCAGATTTGCCTCGAAGGCTTCGCGCACCGGCTCCCAACCGCGCCCGACCGAGCCTTTGACTTTCGACATCAACTCACCAGTTCCTTCAGCGTTTCGATGGACTTGACCGCGTCGGGGCCAACGGGATTGACCGACAACACCGTCACGCCGGCTTCTTTGAATGCCGCGATCCGCTCTTTGATGTAACTCTTGGGCCCGACCAAGTTGGAGTTGGCCAACATCTCACCGGGCACTGCGGCAGCTGCCTCATCCTTCTTACCCGAGAGATACAGGTCCTGAATTTCAATGGCTTCTTTTTCATAGCCGTACTTTTTGCAGATGGTGTTGTAGAAGTTCTTATCGCGCGCTCCCATACCGCCGATGTACAAAGCCGCATTCGGTCGAGCGAAGTCGAGAATCTTCTTTTGGGCATCGCCGGTCAGCGATTCATCGATAGCCAACATGCCGCCCGCAGAAATCTCGAGTCTTGGCAACGACGGATCGCGCTTAGCCAATCCCTTTTTCAGATCGTCGCCCCAAACATTTTGGAACTTGTCGGGATCAAAAAAGATTGGCAGCCAACCGTTGGCGTGCTGGGCCGTGGCGGCCACGCTCAGCCCCATCAGGCTGGCCCACCAAATGGGAATATCACGACGTATTTCCTGACCCGGTTTGATGATCTTCAGTGGCTTACCAAGTCCGGTTCCTTGTCCCTCGGGGAGAGGGACCTTCACGGTCTCACCATTCATTTGAAACGGTTGTTCGCGGGCCCAGATCATGCGGCAGGCCTCGATGTACTCCTTGATACGCACCATCGGCTTTTCGTACGGCACACCATGGAAACCCTCGATCACCTGCGGACCGCTGGCTCCGAGACCGAGGATGAATCGACCATTACTCACGTAGTCGCAGCCGGCAGCAGTCATCGCCATCAGAGCCGCAGTGCGGCTATAGACATTGACAATTCCGGTACCGATCTCGAGACGATTAGTCTTAGCTGCCAAGTATCCAACTTGGCTGATGGCGTCCGCGCTGTAGGCCTCGGCCACCCAGACCACATCCAGCCCGGCCTTTTCAAGTTCCACCACTTTGTCCACGGCCGCGTGGAATCCCCCGGCGTAATTGAGCATCATCGATAACTTCATGATTTCCCCTTTTCATGGCCCAACAACGGGCCGGTCGTACCTCGGCAGAACGAACTGATTGCAAACCCTACGGGCGCTCTCAAGCCTCCGACGAACTCACAACGGTCCCCCCGTTGAGATTCCCGGACCGAAACCCTTCCAGATCCAAGGTGACATAGCGATAACCCGCAGATTTCACCGCCGACACGATGAGGTCGCGTTGGGCCACCGCCGCAGCTAATTCCTCAACGGCCAGCTCCAGTCGAGCCGTCTCCCCATAATGACGAACCCGAACCGTGGAAAAACCGGCTTGGATGATGGCGGCCTCAGCACGGTCAACCCGACTCAAAATCTCCACCGAAACCGGTGTGCCATAGGGAATGCGACTAGCCAAACAGGCGGCGGCGGGCTTATTCCAAGTGGGCAAATCCCAATGGTGGGAAACCGCTCGAACATCGCTCTTGCTAAATCCTGAATCGACTAACGGAAACACCGCTCCCCGTTCACGAGCTGCCGTCTGACCAGGGCGATGATCACTGAGATCATCACAATTCACTCCCAGAATGACTGTGGCTCCATCAGCCAGAGCAAGCGGAGCGACCACATCCATGAGTTCGGCCTTACAGTGGTAACACCTATCGGTGTCATTCACACGGTAAGCAGCCCGCTCCATTTCGAATGTGGTCACTGGAGTCCATCGCAGATCAAGAAGTACCGCCAACTCCCGGCAATCATGCTCTTCGCGTTGCGCCAAACTTGGTGACACTGCCGTCACACAATGGCTTTGCTCACGGCCTAAGACTCGACGCGCCGCGACCGCTAGGAATGTCGAGTCCGCGCCCCCACTAAAGGCCACCACGACCGACTGAAGTTCAGCAAGACCAGTGGCTAGTCGCTCACATTTTTCGGCTAACTCTGAACTCATGGCCACGTGACCATCGTGCCACATGGACCGGGGTTAGACCTGAGCGCCCCTGCTTAGACTCTGAAGTGTGTCGCCCCCCAACCTGGTCAGAACCCGAGAAGCGTTTCCGGACTGGACCTTACGGTCGTGAACGGTGTCGAGCGTTTCGAACTGACCGAAGGTGAAGTAGTTCGCCTGCCCGTTAGCGACGGTTTATCGCTTCGGGGTATCCGACGCGGACCAGTAGAGACCCAAAGGCCCGTTTTCATATTGATACACGGACTGGCCTCCAATGCCCGCATGTGGGATGGAGTGGGAGAAGCTTTGGCTTCCCAAGGTTTCGCCAGTGTGGCCGTCGATCTTCGCGGCCATGGGCACAGCGACAAACCCGATCATGGTTACGACTTCGACACCATCTGTGGTGATTTGGAGATGGTTCTTGATCATCTGGGTCTCGAACGGGCCATCTTTGTGGGGCAGTCATGGGGTGGAAACATCGTGATCCACGCTGCCCATCGCCTGGCTCATCGCCTCCATTCCGTGGTGGCGGTTGATGGCGGCATCATTGAACTCAGCACCTCCTTTCCCCGCTGGGAAGATTGCGCTCAGCGCTTGGCGCCCCCTCGCTTGGCTGGTAGTCGAGCTGGGCGATTGGAAGGCGCCATTCGGGCCATGAACGCCGACTGGCCCGAATCCGGCATCATCGGATCGTTATCTAATTTTCAGTTTCATGACGATGGCACGATCAGCCCGTGGCTCACCTTTGAGCGTCATATGACCATTCTCAAAGAATTGTGGAGCCATAGACCATCGCGTCTCTTCGCTGATATCGAACGCCCGGTACTTCTACTGCCCGCAGACTCCGGCGATGTCGATTGGACACATAACAAAGAA
>JBJOFA010000005.1:0-15771 GCA_046049015.1 Actinomycetota bacterium
GCCGATGCGCCCGCCGAGCATGAAGCCCTGCGTGGCGCCGCGGACCGGGTCGCCGCCGGCGAGGAGCGCGTCATCGAAGGTGATGCCCGCCGGGATCGGCGTCTGCGGGATGACGTGCGCCGGGAGCTGTGCGGCGGGGAAGACGTAGCCGCTGGCCGGGGCCGGCGCGGCGCCGGAGTCGCCCTGCACGTTGGCGACCGGCGTCACCGGGGTGACCGGGGCCGCGGTCGGGTTGAAGACCGCCGGGCTCGCCTGGTGGCGCGCCCACGACTCGAACTCGTCCGGCTGCACCGTGTACATGCGGATGCGCATGTTGGCGTGCGACGAGCCGCAGTACTCGGTGCAGAAGCCGTTCCATGCCGTCGACGGGAGCGTGTCGCTCGGCGTGAACCAGAGGTAGTTGGTCTTGTTGGAGATGAGGTCGCGCTTCCCCCCCATCTGCGGGATCCAGAAGGAGTGGAGCACATCCTTGGTGGTGAGCTCGAACTCCACCGTACGGCCCACCGGGACGTAGAGCTCGTTGGCGGTGACGACGCCGAGCTCCGGGTAGCGGAACTCCCACCACCACTGATGCCCGATCACCTGCACCTTGAGGGCGCCCGCGGGGGCATCGGCCTGCGTCTGGAAGATCGTCTTGACCGTCGGGATCGCGATCAGCACCAGGATGACCGCGGGGATCACCGTCCAGGTGATCTCGAGGGCGGCGTTCCCATGGATCGGGCGCGGCTTCGGCCCCCCCGGCCGCTTGCGGTACTTGAAGATCGTGTACACCAACCCCACTTCGACGACGACGAAGACGATCGTGCCCCAGAAGAGGAGCCGCTGGAAGAGCGCGTCGATCGCGGTGTTGAAGTCGGTGTGGTGGTTGAAGGTGGAGTTCGGATACTCCGTGAATCCACACCCGGAGAGCGCCAGCAGGGCCAGGGTGCTGAGCGCGGCAGGGGCTGCGTGGCGCAGCGACAGCTTCGGCATCGGTTGGATGAGGCTGGGGGGAATGCGACGGCCTGAAACTGCGGGCCGGACTACCGAAAGGACGATGGCGGAGAAGCAACTGAAACGTAGTCGGCTCGAATGCGTGGGAGCAAGAATCGCGGCAACTATAGGACCGGTGGATCCTGTGCGGGGAGCTCGATGGTGACCCGGTGCTGGATCTTCACGCGCTCCTTGGTCTGTTCGAGGGCGGCGCGGGTCTGGGCCACTCCCTCGCGCAGGAGCCGGACGCGCTGCATCTCCGAGCCGCGTCCGGCGTCGAGGATGAGCTTGGATATCTGGTCAGCGATGAGACCGAACTGCCCCTTCAGGAGGCCGTGCAGGGGGGTGGCGAGGCGCTTGATCTGTTGCGGGAAGACCCCGGCGCCGCGGTGCGCCTTCACGTCGAGCGCCATCCGCTCCACCATCCCGTGCAGGGCCTGGACGGAGAGGAGGGCTTCCTCGAGGGTGCGGAGTTTGGCGGCGCCGGCGCCGTCCACCTTCGTGGCAGACATACCTCGCAGAATGTACCTTCGCCGCATCCTCCGACCAGCCCAATCATGACCTCACGTCGCGACTTCCTGACCGCGTCGGCCGC
The DNA here is from genome assembly GCA_046049015.1 of Actinomycetota bacterium. GTDB lineage: Bacteria > Actinomycetota > Acidimicrobiia > Acidimicrobiales > Ilumatobacteraceae > Casp-actino8. Next base: position 1,568 of record JBJOFA010000005.1, read on the forward strand.
TGCCGCAGCCGCGCTCACCGTCGGTCCCGCCACCCTGCCAGGGGCGGAGCCGCACTCGACCGCGCTGATCCCCGATGGGGGGGCGCTCGCCCCCCGCCCGGTGGTGATCGCCTCCGGGAACGGGATCCGCGGGGTGAAGATCGCCTACGACCAGATCGTCCGCGGCACCGACACCCTCGACGCGATCATCGCCGGGATCAACATCCAGGAGCTCGATCCCGACGACCAATCCGTCGGGCTCGGCGGCTTCCCCAACGCCGACGGGGTGGTGCAGCTCGACGCGAGCTGCATGCATGGGCCCACCAAGCGCGCCGGGGCGGTGGGGTGCCTGGAAGACATCGCGACGCCGAGTCTCGTGGCGAAGGCGGTGATGGAGTACACCGACCACATCATGCTCGTGGGGGCCGGCGCCAAGCGCTTCGCCCTCGACATGGGGTTCAAGACGCAGCCCCTCCTCACCGAGAAGACGCGGCAGGACTGGCTCCGCTGGAAGGCCAAGCTCAATCCGAATGACTTCTGGCTCGACCACGACGACGATGTGAAGATCACGTTCTCGACGGGGACGATCAACATGAACGCCGTCAATGCGGCGGGGGACATCGGGTCCGTCACCACGACGAGCGGCATGGCGTGGAAGGTGCCCGGCCGCATCGGCGACTCGCCGATCATTGGGGCGGGGCAGTATTGCGACAATACCGTGGGCGCGGCGGGGAGCACGGGGCGCGGGGAAGCCAACATCAAGAGCTGTGCCTCCTTCCTCGCGGTGGAGTTCATGCGGCAGGGGATGGCGCCGCAGGCCGCGCTGATCAGGACGCTCGAACGGGTGGTGGCGATGACCGAAGCCAACAGTTGTCGTTGGAGACCGATGGACTCCTTGATGTAGCGCTTGGAGGCCTCAAGACCTCCAGCGAGCACCGCCTCATCCACCTTCGATGCGCCATCGGCATAGTAGGTGAAACTCTTTTCAGTTCCTCCCGCCTCAACCATCATGATGGCCACATCGCCGTTATCCAGTTCGCGACCAGCAACGACTAATTCAAAGGTTCCCGCTTCACTCTCTTCATAAGTGGGGTGCGGAATCCAGGTGCCGTCTTGGGCATACGCCAAACGAACCGCTCCGATGGGCCCGTCAAAGGGAATGCCGCTGATCATCAAAGCCGCCGAAGCCGCATTGATACTCAACACATCGTGGGGGTTGACTTGATCAGCCCCGAGGATGGTGAGCACTATCTGGGTCTCATTGCGAAACCCATCAGGGAAAGCTGGCCGCAAGGGACGGTCGGTCAAACGGCAAGTCAAAATGGCGGCCTCACTGGGACGCCCTTCCCGACGGAAGAATGCTCCCGGAATCTTTCCAGCCGCGTAGGACCTTTCTTCAACGTCCACGGTCAACGGAAAAAAGTCAATCCCCGGACGAGTGTCTTTGGCGGCGTTGGCGGTAGCCAACACAATGCTGTTGCCGATGCTGGCAACGACTGCCCCTTGACTCTGCGGGGCAAATTTGCCGGTCTCCAATGACAAAGTTTTGTCGGTATCCCCAATAGGACCCGACACTCGAATGGCGTCAGCCATGACGAGCTCCTTTCATGTTCCGTAACTTCCGGTCACGAAACGAATAGAGCAGCGGGCTGGCTCCCAGTCGGCGGGGTCGTTACCTCGGTAACGGCCAGGGCGACTGACAACCAATCCTTCACTGCTGTTTTTTATGTTTCTTGCTGTGCTCTGAGTTGATCTGTACCGCTCAGTGAAGAGATACATGATCTTCAGCGTCACGGGCGAGCCAGGCTCGATCCCGATTAGCGACGCAGACCCAAATTGGCAACAATCTCGCGATACCGCTCGACGTTGCGACCCTTGACGTAGTCCAGAAGTCGACGACGTCGACCAACCATCATGAGCAAGCCACGACGACTGTGATGGTCGTGGGGGTGGCTTTTCAAGTGACTGGTGAGATGGTTGATGCGCTCAGACAAAAGAGCGATCTGCACTTCAGGTGAACCGGTATCAGTTCCGTGAGTGCGGTGTTTTTCAATTGTTTCAACTTTGGGCGTTCCAGCCATGATCAATCTGCCTCTCGTACATGACGACGGGGTCGCAAGCCGCCAACTGAACGGCCTGCATCTCGTTCGAGCCGGGGCCAGAACGGACTCCTCCAGCCTAGGGGTGGGCCGGGGTATTCCCTACTCATGGCCACTCATGGCCCGATACCCTGCTGGCATGTTCACTGGCATTGTCGAGGAATTGGGCACCGTTTTGCACTCACAGCCGGTGAATACCGACTGGGGACCAGGTCAGCGTCTGCGGATTGAGGCATCGTTAGTACTTCAAGGTTCCGGTATCGGAGCCTCCATCGCCGTGAACGGTTGCTGTTTAACCCTCGTGGCCCAAGGCCCAGACGATACGGCCAAAGGCCCAGACGATACGACGCAAAAGTCCTGGTGGGAGACTGATGTCAGTCAGGAAACTTTGGATCGGACCTCAATTGGGGCCCTCCAACTCGGAGATCGGGTCAATTTGGAACGCCCGATGGCCTTGGGCGACCGACTTGGGGGACATTTAGTTCTTGGACACGTGGATGGCGTCGGCGAGGTGGTTTCCCCGGCCCCTGATCTTGTAATCCGAGTTCCGCGGCATCTCATGCGTTATCTGGTGGAAAAAGGCTCGGTCACTGTTGATGGCATCAGCCTGACGGCCTTCGATATCACCGACGATACTTTTCGGGTCGCAGTCATTCCCCACACCGCGCAAGTGACCACGTTGGGCTTTCGTCCACCTGGCAGTTTGGTCAATTTGGAGATGGATGTGCTAGCCAAGCACATCGAACGTTTGGTTCAGCCATACAGCCACGTCGCACCCGAGTGAGCAAGTACCGTACAGATCGATGTCCGATCAACCTGTGACCGAACCGCCCGTAGAACTTCTGGCGCTGAGAACGCGAATCGACGAGCTCGATCAACAGTTGCTCGACATTTTGGCGCAACGTTTGGCGGTCTGCCACGAGGTGGCCCGCATCAAAGAAACCCGCGATCTGCCGATCATTCAGCCCCAGAGGGTTAGGGATGTGGTGACGAGTCGCCGTCAGGATGCCATAAACCTCGGAGTGGATCCCGACTTCGCCGAGCAGATTCTCCGTGTAGTCCTTGCCGAGACCCACCGCATCGAAGTGGCCGGCCGGCGACCCGATGCCGCCCCCTTGAAATCAGCCTCCTCCTTTGGGGGGCAACCTCTTGTGAACGCAGCCATTGACACGGTTTGCACCCGTATCGATCATGTAGTGGTCGCCGTCGAGGATCTCACAGCAGCAGTAGAGGTCTTGACCACAAAATTCGGATTTCACCAGGCCCCCAGCATGATCGCTGATGAGGTCCCACAGCCCGGCATTGCGGTCATGGCTGCCGGTGGCGTGACCTTGGTTCTGGTCAGCCCGCAAGCCGGGCCCGATGTAACTGCTTATATCGCCGATCATGGAAGCGGTATTCACCACGTAGCCATCGAGGTTCTCAATGCCGAGTACGCCCGTTCGATTCTTCTCAATGCCAATGGCTCCTTGACCGCCATCCACGGCTCGGAGTCAAACGGTGAAGCGGCGACCGCTTCCACTCCGGTGGTGACGGACCTCATTGTCGATGAGCATGGCCACGAGCAGTTCTTCACCGTTCGCGATGCAAATTCGGGGGTTCAACTCGGTTTCATTGCTCGCACTGGGCACCGCCTTGGCGTGGCCACGGCCAATATCCTCGAAGCCTTTCGATCCTGAACCTCTAGTACCTCAGTTGCCAGTAATCGGACCTAATATGGAGGGGCACGACTTATGGGGTCTCGGTGGCTCTCTCGCATCCGCCGTCGTTCCGTTGTGCGCTGGCAAAAATCGAACGATACGTGAGGGAAATGGTTCGCCGTTTCCGTTGTTCACGTTCGCCCCTGATGTTCAATAGGAGGCCGTCATGGCTCGCCAGCGCATTTCCCTGGGCTCGGTGCCCGACTCTTTTATCAATTCACTGTCCACCAAGTGGAGTCATCTCATCAGTTCGCCGGTATCTGACCTCATGGCTCAGGCCCGAGAGATCCGCGACAACCAAACCGGTACGCGAATTACGTACTCCCCCAAAGTCTTTATTCCACTCACAATGTTGTGTCGAGACTCTTGTGGCTATTGCACCTTTGCTCAACCACCGGCCCGACTGGAATCTCCATTCTTAAGTCCCGACGAGGTTCTAGCTATCGCCCGACGGGGTGCCAAATTCGGTTGCCATGAGGCCCTGTTCACCTTGGGTGAAGCACCTGAAGAGCGCTACGACGTAGCCGCCGAATGGTTAAGTGATCACGGCTATGCAAGCACCGTCGAGTATCTCGCCGATATGACTCGCCTCGTGGTTGAAGAAACTGGACTTCTCCCTCATGCCAACGCCGGGGCTTTGAGCCGGGAGGATCTTGCACTTCTGCGACCCCATTGCCCAAGCCAGGGAATGATGGTCGAGACACTGCGTCACGACTTGGCCTGTCATCGAGGGGCCCCTGATAAAACTCCGCAACGGCGTTTACAGACCCTGGAGTTCGCCGGCGAGTTGCAGATTCCCTTCACGACTGGAATTTTGGTTGGAATAGGCGAAGAAAGAATCGATCGCCTGGCAGCGCTGGAGGCCATCGCTGAGAGCCACCGTCGCCACGGGCACGTTCAAGAAGTCATCGTGCAAAATTTTCTTCCGAAGCCCCGCACCGGCATGCAACATGAACCAGCTTGCCCCACTGATGAGTTCCTCTGGTCCATCGCCGCAGCTCGCGTGATTTTGCCACCTGAGATCCATCTCCAAGCGCCGCCAAACTTAAGTGATGATTTCGGATTGTTACTCGATGCCGGAATCGATGATTGGGGTGGAGTCTCTCCCGTAACTGCGGACCACGTTAATCCTGAGCGACCGTGGCCTGAACTAGATCGCTTGCGTGCCGTCACCGAAGCTCGACACTTAGCCCTTGCTCCGCGACTGACTGTGTATCCAGAATTCATCGACAACCTCACCTTGGATCCCAGTCGTACCATGCAGCCGGATTGGAATCGCTGGATCGATCGAGATCTTCGTTTCCGAGTCATGGATCGCAGTGATGCTCAAAGTTTGGCACGCGATGATCCAGGAGCTGTGTGGCCAGAGAAAGTCACGGCCGCCGATGTCGTGCAAGACGGAGCTGAAGTTGTGCTCGTTGGGCATCGCAGCACCCAGTGGTATAGCGGGGCGAACAATCCGCCGCCACAATTACTCAACCAAACTCCAGCGAATTTCGCAGATAGATCAAATCCAATTCAAGAAATTATCGCCGCTCATCGTCGTGGTGAAGAAGTGGATGAGGCGGCAATTATTGCTCTCCTTGCCGCTCGAGGGCCTGAGGTTTCATTCATTGCCGAGTACGCCGACGAGTTGCGCCAAGAAGCCGTTGGCGACACGGTCACCTGGGTCCACAATCGAAATATCAACTACACCAACGTATGCACGTTCAAATGCAAGTTTTGCGGATTTTCCAAAGGACCGTTGTCGTTGAACCTTCGAGGCACTCCTTATCTCTTGACTCTTGACGACATTGCGCAACGGGCACTCGAAGCCTGGAATATGGGAGCCACGGAAGTCACTCTCCAGGGAGGGATCCATCCAGATTTTGATGGTGACTATTACTTGCACGTCACCCAAGCCGTTAAAGACGCTGTTCCCGATATGCACGTACATGGATTCACCGCCCTCGAAATAACCGAAGGTGCAAGGCGCAACGGAGAAGACCTCCGTACATACCTCATGCGCATGCGCGATGCGGGATTGGCCTCGCTCCCAGGAACAGCCGCTGAGATTCTTGATGACGAGGTACGCAACGTTTTGTGTCCGGACAAGGTAAACACCGAAGAGTGGTTGGAATGCCACCGAATTGCGCACTCAGTTGGCCTGGCATCGAATATCACCATGATGTTTGGTTCGGTGGAACGACCTGAACATGTTGCTCGCCACTTCCTGCGCACTCGCGCTTTACAAAAGGAAACTGGGGGGTTCACCGAGTTCGTCGGACTTCCCTTTGTCCATATGGCTTCCCCGATCTACCTTCAACATCGAGCTCGTAGAGGTCCTACTTTTAGAGAGACTTTGCTGGTCCACGCCATTGCCCGGATCGTGTATCACGGTTTGATTGACAACATTCAAGTGAGCTGGGTCAAAATTGGTGTCGAAGGTGCTCGCCAATTGTTACGGGCGGGATGCAACGACCTCGGCGGGACTTTGATGGATGAAAACATCAGTCGCGCTGCCGGGGCTAATCACGGCCAAAAGATGAGTGAGGATGGATTCAGCGCTTTGGTCGCCCCACTTGACCGACCTCTGGTTCAACGAACGACCGGATACACCTTGCTCACGGCGTGAGCACGCGCCTGGCCCGTTCGATATCGCGCTGTAGTTGAATTCTCAACTCATCTATTCCAGAAAACTTTTGCTCACCACGTAATCGCTCCATGAATTGCAGACGCGCCATCTCGCCATAGAGATCGAGGTTGAGTTGGTCGATGACATGGGCTTCAATTAGGGCGTGAGGAGCATTTTCATAAAACGTAGGACGTCGACCTATGTTCACAGCGGCTGGTAAGGAAATGGTTTTTCCATGCCCGATATCTCGTACATACCAGGCGGCATAGACGCCTTCGGCAGGAATACTGAATTCCGAAGGCACTTCAACATTGGCCGTTGGAAAGCCAATTGTGCGACCGCGCTCATCGCCGCGCTGAACTATGCCGGCCAACTCAAAGGGCCGCGCTAGCAACTCATTGGCCGCTGCAATATCGCCCGCGGCTACCGCGGCCCTAATTGCCGTTGAACTCGCCACACCGGGTCCACTGGCAATAAGGGAAATTGGCTGCACTTCAAATCCGTGAACTTGGCCGAGTTCACGTAGGAGGGCCACGTTGCCTCGTCGACCTCGCCCAAAGTGAAAATCCTCACCGACGACAACCAAGCGGGCTCGCAGACACTGCACCAACACACGCTCCACAAAAGCTTCTGGACTTTCGGCAGACTGCTCTTCATCAAAACGAATAATGGCGGTGGCATCAAGTCCGGTCTCGGCAAGAAGTTCCAGTTTGCGATGGTGTTCAGTGAGCAGTTTCGGTGCCGAATCAGGTCGAATCAACGAAGCCGGATGACGATCAAAGGTGATCAATACTGCCTTTGCGACACCCTCGGCCGAACGAGCCCCGGCAAGCACCTGTTCGATAATGGCTCGATGACCCACATGTAAGCCATCAAAGGCTCCGATAGTGACAACGCTGGTTTGACCAGGCCACGGGCACACCCCAAAGTCATCGATAATCAACACAGAAGACAACGCTAGTTGAGAGACCGGAATTTCCGATTGCTGATGCCTCGATTTCGTGACGGGCTAGTGAGAGGGCAAGACAACAAGTGGTCGGGCCATACCTTCACCAACTCGTTCATTGGCGAAAGGTTCATAGACGCCCAAAAGAACAGGTTCGCCAGTAGGAGAATTAGCAAGTACCGCCCACGGGGGTTCTCCGTTGAAGAGCGAAGCCGTCACGACCTTGCCGACCGCCACCGCAGCCTGTAAATCCTCATCAGCAAGCAAACTGGAAAGCCCGCGCACACAGGTCGCCACCGGTAAGAGTTGTTGTCGGGCGGCGTTTGTATCCGCCGATTCCAATTTTTCCAGCGTCACAGCCTCATCGAGGGAAAAGCGGCCAATAGCTGTTCTGCGCAAGTCCCGAAGATGGGCCCCGCCTCCGAGCGCTCGCCCGATATCGGCCGCCAAAGTACGGATGAAGGTACCCGAGGAACAAGCAACTTCGATATCAATCACTGCATCATTGACGGAAAGAATGCGAATGTCGTGCACCGTGACCTCTCGAGCCTCTCGCTCAACTTCGATTCCCTCTCGGGCAAGTTCATGCAGTCGTCGGCCATCAATGCGAATTGCTGACACCATCGGCGGCACCTGCATTATGGGACCACAGAATTTTTCGGCGACTAGTTCCTGAAGTCTTTCGACCGTCAAAGAAGCGATTACGGATTGCATATCGTGGGTGGTCGTCACTGATCCGGTTGAATCGAGGGAGTCCGTTTCGGTACCAAGAACAATTGATCCGCGGTACACCTTGAGGGTGGTCATATGACCATCAATGGACACCATGTCAAGAAAACGCAAGAGGCGGGTGGCATTCCCAACTCCAACGAGCAGTACTCCGGTGGCGTCGGGATCCAAAGTTCCCGAATGTCCGACTTTTCTTTCTCCCAGCACCCGACGAACGCGATCTACCACATCATGACTAGTACAACCGCGGGGCTTGTCGATGACAAGGAGTCCGTGGACTTCGGCTGGTTTACGCCGCGCCATTGTTGCGATCGTCGGCCACTGACTGAGTCTCGTCAGCCTCTGGTTCCGATGGCTGGCTCTTGTTGATATCACCAATTTTTTTGGGATCGTAATTATCTTCATTGATCAGGTCGGAACGAATGGGGCTTGGGTTGTCCTTCAAGATTCGTTCAATGCGTTCTGCAGAGCGAATGACTTCATCAGGCCGAAAAGAAAGTATCGGGGTTTTCTTAGCACGTACTTGACGAGCGATAGCCCCTTGTAAGCGAATCCGATGTCCGGCGAAACTTTCAAGAATTTCGATATCGCCATCTTCTCCGGCTAGGGAGTCATAAAAGACCACCGCTCGATTCATTTCTGGATCAACGTCAATACGGGTAATGGTGACAAAGGCGAGTCTTTCATCATCGATTCGCACCATTTCATCGGCGAGAACTTCGCGCAAAGTCTCACCAAGTCGAGCCGATCGCGGATACGAGGGCGAATTCCCCGAAGAACGGCTTGAGGAACGACTCGAAGAACGAGATCCCGATTTCGATGAGCGAGGACGGTTCATGACATCACTCGAAAACGGGAGTGCCCCGCATTGAGCGCTTCAGTTCGGCAACCCCTGGAGTTGTGGCCACGATTTCCACCGCATTCCACAAACGAAGAGCCTCTTCCCCCCGAGGAATTCGGGAGATCACTGGACCGAAGAAAGAACCCTCATCAGATTGACCGGGTTTGAAGGTCAGAATCGGCGTTCCAACATCCTTGCCGGTTCGACCCAATGCGGTCTGAGTACTCTCCAAAATGGAAGCATCGAAGTTTTCATCATTGAGATAATCCGCAAATTTTTCGGGTATCCCGGCATTTTTGAGACACTCCACCGTGAAAGCCTCGGTTCTCTGAGCAAAATCGTCGTGACGGCCTTTGACATGGCCTTCAGCACCAAGAGCGCTGTAAAAGTTGCCCATGGCAACATTGCCAAGCTCCTCTTCAATCGCCAAAGCCACTCGAAGATTTTCGTGACCCGCAGAATGAATTCGTCGATACCTGTCGGTATACCAGTCAGCGGTCTGGTCTTGATTTAGCACCTTGAGTGAGATCGGCCGCCAACGTACTTCGTATTGACGAAGATCTCTCACCTCACAGACCCAGCGCGAGGTAATCCACGCCCAAGGGCACACGGGGTCGAAGAAAAACTCGAGATCAGTCATAAATCCGGGCCCTCCATTTTGGAAATCAGATACGTACGATCAATTTGTCTTCGAAGGTTTCGATGAGGTCACCTTGCTTCAGGTCTTGGAAATCGCTCAAGCCGATACCACATTCGAAGCCCTCTCGAACTTCTCGAACATCATCCTTGAATCGTCGAAGCGATTGGATGCTGCCCTTCCAAATGATGACACCGTCGCGCAGGAAGCGAACTTTGCTGCCACGTGTGATCTGGCCGCTTCGGACATAACAACCGGCAATTGCACCCTGGCGAGGAACTCGGAAGACTTCGCGCACTTCGGCTTCGCCGGTGACAACTTCTTCAAATTCGGGAGCCAGCATGCCGACCATGGCGCTTTCCATGTCCTCAAGCAATTTGTAGATGATTTCGTACGTACGAATCTCTACATGTTCTGCCTCAGCAAGTTCGCGGGCTTTACGGTCCGGCCGAACGTTGAATCCAATCAGAGTGGCATTCGTCGCTGCAGCCAAAGTGATGTCGTTTTCGGTGACTCCACCGACCGCACGATGGACAAAGGCCAATTTGACTTCGTCACGCTCTAAGCGTCGCAAGCTTTCAGTTACGGCTTCAAGGGAACCTTGGACGTCGGCCTTCAAAACCAAGTTCAGTGTGGCAACTTCGCCAGCCTGAATTTGTGTGAAGACATCTTCAAGTTTGACTCCTCGGGCCACGCGGGCGTCGCCACGCTGGGCTTTGGCACGCAAGCGCTGTTCACGAGCTTCACCAACGGTACGGGCCGTTTTTTCACTCGGAGCCACGCGGAACTCATCACCGGCGAAGGGAACCGAAGAAAGACCCAAAACCTGAACTGGTGTCGAAGGACCGGCTTGTTTGATCTGCTGACCCTTGTCATCGATCATGGCCCGAACTCGGCCCCAGGAGCCTCCGGCCACGATCGGGTCTCCCACTTTGAGGGTTCCCTTGTCAACCAAAATTGTGGCCACCGGACCGCGTCCCGTATCGAGATTCGCTTCCAAGACGACACCCTTGGCCCGACCGGTGGGGTTGGCAGTCAGTTCTTCAATTTCTGCCACCACGCTCAACTGTTCGATCAGATCATCGACTCCCAGACCCTGTTGAGCTGACATTTCGACACAAATCGTGTCTCCACCCCAACTCTCAGCGACCAAGCCTTGTTCTGACAACTGCGAGAGCACTCGCTGGACATCGGCGTTCTCTTTATCAATCTTGTTAATGGCCACCACGATGGGAACATCCGCGGCGCGAGCGTGACTGATGGCTTCCACCGTTTGCGGCATGACGCCGTCATCGGCAGCCACCATTAAAACCACGATGTCGGTTATTTGCGCGCCACGAGCACGCATTTGCGTGAAGGCAGCGTGGCCTGGTGTATCCACGAAGGTCACCTTCTTGCCATTTTTCTCCACTTGATAGGCACCAATGTGCTGAGTGATTCCTCCCGCTTCGCCAGCAACCACATTCGCATTTCGAATGCGGTCCAAAAGCGTGGTCTTGCCGTGGTCAACATGGCCCATCACGGTAATGACCGGCGGGCGCGGCTCTTGAGCTGTTTCATCGTCGTCATCGCTGTCATCAAAGAGAGCCTGCAACTCCATCTCTTCTTGCTGACCGGGCTCAACGAGCAGAATCTCGGCACCAATTTCGAGGGCGAAGAGTTCCATCTGCTCATCACTGAGGGTCATGGTGGCCGTGACCATCTCGCCGTTCTTCATCAAAAAGCGCACGACATCGGCTGCGGTGCGATTCAATCGCGGAGCGAACTCCTGCGAAGAGACGCCGCGCTCGATAACCACGATGCCCTCTGGTACCGGGGCATCGCTTTCGCTGTAGCTGATCATTCCGGGCTGGAAATCATCCTCACCACGACGTCGTCGTCGACCGCCACCGCGGGGAGCACGTCGACCACCACTGGGACGCGGTCCACCTCCGGGTCGACCGGGTCCTGCACCGGGACGACCGGCCCCACCACCTGGACCACCAGGTCCGCCAGGTCCACCTGGACCACCGGGTCCACCGCCGGGACGCGGTCCACCAAATCCACCCGGACGCGGACCACCGGGTCGAGGTCCACCAAATGCTCCACCCGGACGCGGCGCGCCAGTGCGGGGTCCGCCATAGCCAGCCCCACTTGGACGTGCTCCAGCCTGGCGCGGTCCGCCAGGAGGTGGTGGAACTGGGCGACCAGTTGAACTCATGGGACGGCCAGGAGGCGGTGGAACCGGGCGACCAGTTGAACTCATCGGACGGCCAGGAGGCGGTGGAACCGGGCGACCCGCCGGTGGACGTGGGGGGGCATCGCTTCGGGCAGCCGCCGGGCGGGCGGGTTCATCGCGACCAGTCTCGGGTCGGCCGGTATCAGGACGTGCGGTCTCGGGACGGGGCTCGTCTCGCGACGGCGCGGTTCGGCTAGACACCACCGAAGTCGGGCGCGGCGCTGATTCAACGGCTGGTTCAGCGACTTCAACGGTCGACGCTGGCGGAACTTCGCTCACTGGAGTAGCGATCGGCTCCACAACCGGAGCTGCAGCAACCGCGGTCTCGACTTGTGGCGCCTCGGTGGGCGCAGCCTGATCAAGCGCCTGCTTGTCATTGGCCTTCTTTTCACTGGCTGGTTTGGCAACAGTTTTTGGGGCAGCAGCCTTCTTGGCCACGGCTTTCTTTGCCGGAGCAGCACCCTCAGGTTCACCATCGACCTTCTTGGCAGCAGCTTTACCGGCGGCGGCCTTCTTGACGGGTTTTTCCTCTTCGGGTTGAACCTCTCGAACTAACCCCTGGGCGCGGGCTTTGCGTTCCAACATGGGAATGAAGGCCTCGACGAGAGTGGACTGAGGAGTCTTGGCCGCAACGTTATTTTCTCGGCATAGATCCAGCATCTCGGCATTGGTCATGCCGAGCTTTTTGGCTAATTCACTTACTTTGATCTTTGCTGTTGCCACGCGGCACTTTTCCTTCGATGTATTTAGGCCGGATTATCCGGCAACGCTTCAGTTTGCCATTGTTCTACGACTCTGCCTTGTGAGGCGGACCTTCCAAGCCCGCTCGAAAGCCCGATTCTTTTCTGCATTTCTTAGACATTCCACAGATTCATTACACACCCAGGCCCCACGTCCCGCAGCAACCCGCGAAGCTATGGGGCGGCCGACCTGGTCAGCGACGAAGCGCGTCAACTCGCCTTGCGGGCGACGACGGCGACAGCCGACACAGGTACGGATTGGTGTGTTGATGGTCATGCCTCTTCCGGTGTTGCATTGGTCGAAATACCGGTGGCTCGTTCCCATTCCTCAACACTCATGATTGAGCCGTCAGCCGCATGGAATTCCTGAGCGCCAGTCTCGGCGTTGACGACCCACTCGCCGTCGGCATATTCAGTCTCATCAGGAAAAATGCCGTTGAGTTCGTTGTGGTACTGAGTTTCGCTCTTAATGTCGATACGAACACCCGCTAATCGCGCTGCTAGACGGGCATTTTGACCCTCTTTGCCGATGGCCAAACTCAATTGGAAATCGGGCACGATCACATCGGCTTGAGTTTGATCGTCACTGAGTCGTACCTCAGTGACCTTGGCTGGCGATAAAGCCTTGGCGATGAAGTCAGCAAGATCCTCGCTGAACGGAATGATGTCAATCTTTTCCTGATTGAGTTCGTTAACCACCATGCGGACTCGACCACCACGAGCACCAACGCAAGCCCCAACGGGGTCGACGTTGTTGTCATTGGAATGCACTGCAATCTTGGTGCGGTGCCCTGGTTCACGAGCACAGGCCTTGATTTCCACCACACCATCAGCGATTTCCGGCACTTCCAACTCGAATAGTCGCTTTACCAAACCGGGGTGAGTACGACTCACCACGATTTGCGGACCCTTATCGCTACGACGAACTTCAACGATGTAGGCCTTCAGACGCGTTCCCGGAGTAGCCCGTTCGAAAGGAACCTGCTCACTTTGTGGCATGAGAGCTTCAACTTTGCCAAGGTCCAACAGCGCGTAACGGTTGTCGTTCTGCTGGACAATTCCAGTGACGATGTCACCTTCACGGTTGGCGTATTCCTCGAATTTGCGATCTCGTTCGGCTTCCCGAATACGTTGACCCATCACCTGACGGAAGGTTTGAGCGGCAATTCGCCCTAGTTCATTCTTCTCGGGCGTGTCGTCACGGGGATTGACCCAGTTGCCGTCCTCGTCAATGTCGTACGCTGTGAATGAAATCTCCAATGTGTCGGGGTTGAGGCCGACTTCAACTTCCTCGGCAGCTCCCGGGCGACGCTTATAAGCAGTCGCCAAAGCATCGACCAACACCTGGAGGAGAGTCTCCTCCGAGATGTTCTTCTCACCTGCCAGCAGGCGAATCGCTTCTTTCATATCGATATTGCTCATGACTCAGCGCCCTCCTGGTTGTCAACTTTCCGGTCCACTTGTTCGTTCATGTCCTGCTCGTCATTCTGGTCCTGAAAGTCTGCCGGGGATGCCGCTGAACTGCTCTGAGCACCCGCTTTTCCAGGACCTTTAGTTGAATTTGACTTCTTCTTCGACCCGGCCTTCTGGCCCGGTTTGGGCTGGACTTCCCAGACAAAAACCGTCCGAGCCCGATCCACATCGTCATAGGCAATGACTCGTTCACTCCCCGAATCCTGGCGCACCGTAAATGTGTCGGGG
>JBJOFA010000006.1:0-15347 GCA_046049015.1 Actinomycetota bacterium
GCCCACCCGTGAGGGTGGGCCACTTTTGTTTCTGTCCACCCGTGAGGGTGGATTGTCCAGGGATCAGGCTGGCAGAATTTTCTCGATTTCGCTCACCAGACTGGGGTCGTCGGGGGCAATCATCGGCGAAAAGCGGGCGACAATATTTCCTTCCGGTGAGACGAGGAATTTTTCAAAATTCCAACGAATATCGCCCGACACACCCTCGGCATCGGCAACCTCCGTCAATTCTGCGTAGATCGGATGACGGGCAGGCCCGTTGACGTCAATCTTTTCCATCATGGGAAACGTCACGCCATAGGTGGTCGAGCAAAAGGTGGCGATCTCTTCAGCGCTGCCCGGCTCTTGGCCGCCGAACTGATTACAGGGAAAACCCACCACGAAAAAGCCACGTGAGGCGTACTTTTCTTGAAGTGCTTCAAGGGCGGAGTATTGCGGGGTCAGGCCGCATTTGCTGGCGACATTGACAATGAGGAGGGCGTGGCCGCCCAAATTTTCCAGGGACGATGGTTCGCCAGAAAGGGTATGGACGGGATGTTTCAAGATGCTCATGCCCCATGTTGGCACAACATTCACGAACAGTCTGTTGACGGCGCCGGACGAATTGGTCGGGGAAGGGAGATTTGAACTCCCGACCTCCTGCTCCCAAAGCAGGCGCGCTACCAACCTGCGCCATTCCCCGTGGGAAACAGCCTAGTGGCGATGAGTGGACGAAATGATCTCAACTTGAGTGATCGCCCGCCTACGATCAGGGTCACCCATGGGTATCCCACGATGAGTTCAAAATTGCCTTCGATCGAGTCGGATTCGACTGCTACGCCACAATTTCCGGAGAAATCGCCGGCGAAATTCTTAATTCAGGTGTTTCTTCTCACTTTGTTGGCCTCAATCCCAACCTTGGCCGAGTGGACAGACGTCCGTTTGGCAATTGTCGTGATGGTGTGGGCGGCGGGTTTCGGTGGCCATCGGTCTCTTGCAGTCAGCCTCGGAGGGTTGGGGTTGGGCCATTTAGTTCTTGCTCCAATTTTGATGAACAATGACTCATCGGTCCTGACCCTGGGGATTCAGGCGGTCGTGACCGGCGCAGCGGGCCTCCTACTTCTCGCAATCATGCAACGGTCCTTCAACGAATCAGTGCTTCGTCGACCCGCTCAGCGCCTCATGATGTTTCTAGCTGGCGGATTCCTTGTGGCGATTGTTGGTGGTTACACCGAGCATTACGCAATTCGCTTTCTCACTGAAGACGTCTCGGTGTCAGGTGCGACCACGGCTATCGGCATTGGTATTGCGGCGAGCATTGCCGGCTTATTCGCAGTGCGAAAATCCTCGCCAACTTCAATGGTTGAGCGATTCGGGGCTGGTGAACTGCTCGCACCGTTATTAGTGGTCATTATGACCTTGGCGGCGATTCAAATTACGCGACAAATTGGAGAACAGCGAGATCAAGATCGACTGGATCGGGTAGTCGAAGTAGCTCGTAATGCCTTCGTCGACGAAGTAGAAGTTGAACTGACGTTGGCATCGGTGAAGATGGGTGCTGCTGGCGATGCCGTCTCTGCTGATCCGGTGCTTTTTTCAGAAGAGTTCTCCGGTTTTTTGGCTACTCGATCGTCGTTGGCGACCATTTCGCTCTATGCCCCAGGTACTTCGGGGTTCGATCGTCTTAATTCATTGGTGAATTCAGATGTTGGTGTCTCAGCAAATGCAGTCTCCACTGCGTTGGATTCGACGGATATTTCTGATCCCACGTCGTTTGGTGATTCTGCATCTGAACAACTTGTGGCTCTCGCGCCAGTCGTTGTGCGTGACGAGCCCGAAGGAGAGCTGACGCTTCTTCTTTTTCGCTCACCAGTGACCGATTCAGAACTCGGGGCAGAGCCATTCGTACTCTTTGGATATTCCGTTCCAGCATTGTTGGAGTCGGGCCTGGCAAGAAGTCTTGAAGACATTAAGGACATTGATTTTTCATTGGCGCGAGTTGTTGACGGCAGAGAAGTCGGTGTTTTAGAAACCAATGGATCTTCAGATAAGCCTCAGTCGGTCAGTGACTTCTCCATTGGAACCGAGGATTATCGATTTATTGCTCGTCCCGTTTCAACATTTGGCACCGATCCGGCGGTGATGGCTTTAATCCTCGCCCTCGAGGCATTCTTTGGCCTAGCAATATTGGCCGTGCTACTCCGAGGTGCTAACTCGCAATACACCATGTCACTGGAACGCCGGCGCCGGGAATCTCTTTTGGAAGCTGCACTCGATGCCACGCCGGGAATATCGGTGGTCTTTGATGCAAACCTCAATGTTCTCACGGCCAATAAATCCATTCGCGATCAGTACGCCGGGAAGATCCCCGGGCTGGCGGTGACAACCTTGTTCGGACTGCAAGTTGATTCCGGTCGCGAGCGCCTTATTCATGAGGCCATGCAATCAGCTCTTGAAGGAAGCGCCGGTCACGCTGAACTTGCTGAAGATGGACCGGATAGTGGAATGAAGATCATGGAGATCGAGACTTATCCAGTTAAGGGTGACGGAGATACCCCAGTGGGATTTCTCCATGCCGTTGACACCACCGAACGCCGAAGTTTGGCCATGCGTTCGGCTCAATCGGAGCGGATGGAGTCACTGGGTTCTTTGGCTGGAGGGCTAGCCCATGATTTCAACAATCTCCTCTTCGTCACTCTTGGAAATCTCCAATTAATGGCCATGAATGACGTCATTGCCCAGGATGAAAAACTCTCGAAATTCGTCTCCCGTTCGATGACCGCAGTGGAGCGGGGGGCCGAAATCACCAAATCACTTTTGGCGGTAGCCCGTAGTCAACCCCTTGAAGAGAGTGCTGTTTCTTTAGCTGATTTGGTCAAGGGCATACTTCCGCTGCTGCGACAGGCTCTTGGTGCTGGTCGTCGAGTGGAGGTCGAAATCGACGATCCAAGTCTGCAACTCATGGTTGATGCAGGTCGGCTCTCGAGTTGTATCTTGAACTTGGCGTTCAATTCTCGAGACGCCATGGGACCGACGGGAACTTTGCGCATCGTTGGTCGGCTGGTGGCGGAGTCCGGCATGATCGAACTTTCGGTGACCGATGATGGGAAAGGAATGCCTGCTGAGATTGTGGCGCGGGCATTCGAACCGTTCTTCACCACCAAGAGTCCAGGAAGTGGAACTGGTTTGGGCTTGGCCACGGTCTATGCCTTTGCCAAACAGAGTGGCGGTACGGCATATTTGGAGAGTCGGCCAGGATTGGGAACCACAGTCACTCTGGTCTTGCCTCGATACAACGGCAAAGTTGAAACTGATCAAGCAGTTACCCAGCGTCGAGCAGGTCGGCGAGTCGTAGTCGCCGATGATGAGCAGGCTTTGGCAGAAATGGTGGCCTCGTGGTTAATCGACATGGGCATAGATGCCCGTTTTGCGACGTCCCCGAAATCCGCCTTGGAGTTGATTGAGGAATTCGAACCAGATGTTCTGGTTTCTGATGCAAATTTTGGAGAGGAACTGGACGGCATTGAGCTGGCGCGACTTGGAACTGCCATCGTTCCAGAAATGGCCGTGGTCTTTATGACGGGCTTTTCGAACAGCATGCGCGAACTTCAAGAACTGGGAGAAAGAACCTTGGCTAAGCCATTCTCCCGTGAAGATCTCTATGCCGCTCTCTCGCCCCTGATTGCCGAAGAAGCACCGTCCCAAAGCGGAGTGAAATCTTCAGAACCCCCTAAGGAATCAACGTGACGAACCCCACACCCCGGGTTCTTGTCATTGATGATGAGGAAGCAGTGTGCGAGTTGATCGTCACCGTTGCCGAGTCAGCGGGATTTGATGCTGTATCGGCTAGTTCACCTGCGGAGATAGACGCCGCTATTCAGGGTGAGTTCGATTTAGTGGTATTGGATCTCACTCTTGGTCTTGTTGACGGCATCGAGGTGATGAGTCTGTTGGGAAGACGACATCGAGGCCTGCCGGTGATTCTGGTGAGTGGCGCAGATCAATCGCTTCTGGAATCAGCGCGGCGTATTGCGGAGCTCCATAAATTGCGAGTCATTGGAACCTTCTCCAAGCCTTTTTCTCTAGATCTCTTACAAGCAGCCATGCGGGAGTGGAGTGAGGTGTCGGGGACTTTCGACCCGACCGGACCCAAGGTACTGGTGCAGGCGGATTTACTTCTTGATGCGGAGTTTCTGCATCTCGCTTATCAACCCAAAGTCAACACCCCGACCGGAGAAATCTGCGGTGCAGAAGCCCTAGTTCGTTGGAACCACCCCGAACATGGTTCAGTCTCGCCGGCAGTTCTCGTTGGAATAGTAGAGCGCGAGCGGCGAACCCATGAACTGCTTGACAAAGTCATGATCATGGCCGCTCGTGATCGACTGCAATATGACTACTTGAATACCTTGCCAGATATTTCCTTGAATATTTCTGTGCTTGATCTCGATGATGAGGAAATGCCCCGACGGGCACTTCGGTATCTCAACGCCGCCGCTCCCGCTTCGGCGTGGACCTTTGAAGTGACCGAGACCGCCCCCATCACCGATGTCACTCCATCGTTGGCCATCCTCACTCGATTGCGTTTGGCTGGTTTTCGATTAGCAGTTGACGATTTTGGAACTGGCACCAGCAATATTGAGCGTCTGCTCGTAGCGCCATTTTCTGAATTGAAAATCGATCGAACTCTTGTGGATCGGATACGAAGTTCGGCGCTCGAACCCGATCCACTGGTGCGAACCAGTATCGAAGTAGGACACTCTTTGAACCTAACGGTCATTGCTGAAGGGGTGGAAACTGTTGATCAGTGGAGAACGGTGCGCGATCTTGGCTGCGACAGCGCACAGGGATATTTCATTTCACAGCCAATACATCCAAGTCAATTGCGTAACGCCGTTGATCAATGGCGTCAAACGTATGAACGCATCAATTGAGTTCAGCGACTGAGAACTGCCTGCAAGTTTTCAGCCAATACCTTTTTGATTTGGGTGTTGGTCATTCCGGCACTCCGACGGAGATAATCGATATTTTCCAAACTGAGCGTGAAATCCACGATGGTCGACGCGTTGGTTGGGTTGTCCTGGGCCTCGATTTCTGACCTGAACTGCTTACGACCCTGTCGCCGCAAAAAATCACGGCGCTGTTCAACGGCTTCGGCGGCGGCACTGATCCGGACAGCTGCCGCCAAACCCACCCGGAAAACTCCGCCTACCTTGTCGTAGAGAGCTAGGCGATGATCAATGATTGCTTGGAGGCGGTTGGCAAATGATCCCTCGGTCGAAAGATCCTTGTAGAACGGCTGGACTCGCTCCCATTGGATAGATACGGCGGTCGTGGCCAGATCTTCCATATCGTCGAAATAGCGAAACACCGATCGTTCTGAAACGCCGGCCAGTGCGGCAACTCGGGCGGCGGAGGGTTGTACTTCGCCACTTTCATACAACTCCAAGAGGGCGGTTACGACGGCGTTTTTGTTTCGCTCCCCACGAGCCCGACGACCATCAATTTGTGCTGGTGAGTCGATCGATGCGTCACTCGTGGATAAGGCCGTAGTTGCTAGTTCATTTTTCGTCGGCATTAGATGCGACGATAGTCGGCGGGGTTGACAAGAGGCGTGTGAACCGTGAAATTGCCCGTCACTTACGGTGTGACGATGAGAGCAGACACCATGCCGAACATACCCTGGGGTCCTTCAGCGTGGCTCAAGATGTGGCAGTGCCAAGCCCAGACTCCAGTATCTTCGCCCTTATAGAGCACCGTATATCGCTCACCGGGAGAAACCCAGACCGTGTCGGTTGGCATGGGCACTTCGAGGGGATGGCCGTCTTTGGCCACAATCCAACCGAGCGGTTGGTGGAGGTGCATGGGGTGCCTCGACAGTCCTTCGTTCTGATAATGAACCATCATCACTTCGCCGACGCGCAAGGTGTACGCCTCGGTCGCCGGAAAGGATTTGCCATTGAGCGAGAGGCCAATCGTTCCGGCGTCATTGAGCACCATGGTCATTTCTTTGTCGATTTGCGTGTAACCCTTGGCAACCAGTGAGGCTGGAATTGGCATTTGTCCAACCATGAAGGCTCCGAACATTCCATCAGGGATCTGCACTTGGGCATCATGATGCGGGTGATAAATGCCAACGGCCTCCTCAAGGATGGGGAATTCGTAGATGTAGGTCTCGCCGGGTGAAACCGGTTTTTGGGTATAGGGATCTACTCCGTCCATAGAGTTCGGAACTCGAATTCCATGAAAGTGAATATTGCTGGACACGTCCAACTCATTTTTGAAAACGATGCGCACATTGTCACCAACCTGCACTCGAATCTCCGGACCGGGCACCATTCCGTTATAGGCCTTAGCTTTGATGATCTTGCCCGGTTCAACCTCCCAGTCGATTTCCTGAGCCGTCAGATAAAAGATCTTCGTGCCGTCAGCGGCAATCTCGGGTAACAGGATTTGGCCGCCCTTTTCACCCATGGTCTCGACTGGAAATGCCTTAGCCCGAATTTCCATGGCCTGATCCATCTCCTGCCAGTTGGCGAAACCGTGTAATCCATCAGACTCTGATCCATTAGACCCGGATCCGGCTGAACTACTGGCACCGGCATCCGAAGTGATGGTCAAGGTGGCAACCATCCCGGAGGCAGCATGGCCGGCGATTTCGCACAGTGCATCAAAAACACCTTGATCAAGTTCTCCGAGATCCAAAATCTCGGACTCGCCACCGAGAAGGTCGGCGGACTTTTTCTCGAGGGCGGGTATTGAGAAATTATGAACCATGCTTCCGATGTTGGTTATTCGAAGTTGCACCTTGCCAGGTGGAACAACAATGGCCGCGGGCATAATGGCGAACTCAGATAACTGAACGTCCACAATGGTGACTCCGCTTCCAGCGGATGAACGAGAAGACCTCTCTTCGGCGAAACCGGTGAGTGATGCGACCGCAACGAAGAGCGCTGCCACCGCCACACCAAAAGAACCCCACATCAAAATTGAACGATCGTCTCGACTCATAGATCCCACCTTGCCGTTGAAAACAAGGCTGGGATCAGGGAGTTCAGATAGGTGTCCTAGGGACTTTGGTCCCAAGTGTTTGAAACCAAAACCTCAAGCGAGGCTGACGCTCCATTCGAGCAATGTTCCTCCATCACTACCAGGACGCACCAAACAAGTGCCACTGTGATCATGAGCCCGAGACTGCATATTCCGTAGTCCACTACCCGGACTGTTCATCGCTTCAGGGGAAAGTCCGATGCCGTTATCGCTGACTTTCATGGTCAAGAGGTAGTCCTGAACGACAAGATCAACTGAAACGATCGTGGCTTGGGAATGACGGGCCACATTGGCCAATGCCTCTCGTAACGATGCTGTCAGATCAGGCCGTATCTGGGCCGAAACCATGTTTTCAAGAGGTCCCTCAATGCTGAGTCGTGGGGAAAAACCAAGGACTCGAGCGGATTGGGCGATGATGTCGCCCAACTCTTGTCCCAGAGACCCTTCACGACGGGCGGCTCCGAGAGTGAACACACTGGTCCGAATTTCTTTGATGATGAGATCGATCTCGTCTACGGCGCGTTCCAAACGTGGAGTGACCCCGCCGAGATCTTTCATCGCTAAGGCCTGAATTTCCAGTCCTAGACCAAACAGGCGTTGGAGAACGGTGTCATGAAGATCTCGGGCGATTCGTTCTCGTTCACTCGACAGAGTCAGCATTTCTTGAGTGTTGCGAAGTCGCTCGGCTTCTTCGAGACGTTCACTGATATCGCGAATCGATGCAATGGTGAATTCGCCGCGAGGATCAGAAACAGGTGAGAGGCTGATTTCAACGGCAAATTCGGAGCCGTCCGAACGAGTTGCTGCCAAAGCCACGCCGCGACCCATGGGTCGCGGTTTGGGGTCCTGGGCATAACTATGTCGTAGGTCTTTGTGACGAGGTCGGGTTCGCTCTGGAACCAGCACCTCAACGGAACGTCCGAGTAGATCATCGGGCTCGTAACCCGTCATACGACATAAGGCCTGGTTCACAAAACGAATGGTTCCCTCATTGTTGGCGATGAGGAGGCCATCAGGGCCTTCTTCGAGGGCTTGTCGGAGAACGGAGTCATCAAGGAGTGTCGAATCGGGAGTCGATCGCATTGATTCAGGCGCCACAGCAGCAGACTACGTCCGGGATCAAGTTCCATTCACATATTTCCGGGGCGTTGTATCTGACGGGATATACGCTGATTTCAAATTTTCCGGTTCGAAATGTGACCTTGGGCCCTAATGGCCAAACAGAAAAAGGGGCAGACTCGCACTATGTCTGAGCCAATACCGGTATTCCTACTCGACGACCATGAGGTGGTTCGTCACGGAGTGAGGTCACTACTTGAATCCACCGGGGAAATTGCGGTGGTTGGTGAGGCCGGTATGGCGGCGGAGGCTCTACCGAGAATCAAGGCTTCAAATCCCCGAGTGGCCATTCTTGATGTCCGCCTTCCCGATGGCAATGGTGTGGAAGTGTGCCGCGAGGTGCGCAGTGAGTTTCCCGATGTCTATTGCCTCATGCTCACGTCATATAGCGATGACGAGGCTCTCTTCGAGGCCATCATGGCCGGAGCGTCGGGTTATGTTCTGAAACAGATTCGTGGGAATGAGCTGATTCAAGCGGTGAAAAGAGTGGCGCTTGGAGAATCGCTACTTGACCCTGCGGTCACAGGAAGAGTTCTCAAGCGTTTACGAGAGCCCGCACCCGAAGATGAGCGCTTGGCGCGCCTGACAGAACAAGAGCGGAAGATCTTGGATCTCATCGCTGAGGGTTGCACCAATAGGCAGATCGGACAACGACTTCACCTAGCAGAAAAGACGGTGAAGAATTACGTCAGCAATATGTTGGCCAAACTGGACATGGAACGGCGTACTGAGGCTGCAGTCTTTGCAACTCGGTTGGAGTTCTCTCGATCTAAAGAATCTGGTCACGAGTCTTGAGATAAAATTTTCCGTGCCGGCCGTGCCGACCAAAGCGTTTATTGCTGGTTGGAAATTTGCTGGACCTCTGACGGAAGACTGATGGGCGATTCACTTATGGGCGATGACTTCAATCGCCGTGAGCAGTCGATCCACATCATCATTTTCGATGTAGCGCACAATGCCGGCTCTAACGACGCCGCCACTGGCGGCCAGACCCAAATGATCAACAACTTCTACGGCGTAGGCATGTCCGTCCCATACAGCGATGTTTTCGGCGGCTAAACGGGCACTCACCAAACTTGGGGCAACGCCATCCACGGTAAAGGCTCCGGTTGGCGCTCGGCGCTGGGCATCAGTGGGCCCAATACGGCGAACACCTGAGATTTGGCCCAGTCCCTCCCAGAGGCGGTCAAAGACGCGCCCTTCATAGTCGGCAATGTTTTCGATTCCCTCTTCAAGAAGAAAGCGAGTAGCAGCGGCGGTTCCAGCGATCCCTTCGAAATTCGGCATACCGGTTTCGAATTTTCGAGCCCCGGTGTCTGCTGCCGGACGCACCCTCCAGATATCGAGTTCATTCATGAGATCGGGCTGACACCACATGACGCCGGTATGGGGTCCGTACCACTTATAGGGAGACGAGACCAGGACATCGCAGCCCAAAGTAGTGATGTCGATGGGGTGATGGGGTGCTGCCGCAACGGCATCGACGAACACGCGGGCCCCCACACCATGGGCGGCTTCAATTATGGGTTCCAAATTTGGCATGGTCCCGAGCAAGTTCGAGGCCATAGGAACAGTGACCCAACGCGTCGTTTCATCAATAAGGGCAATGACTGACTCGGGGGCCAGGACGCCGTTCGTGGGATCAAAGTCGGCCATGAGTTGGCGTGCACCACTGCGTTGGCAGGCGCGTCGCCAAGGCATGACATTTGAGTCATGGTCCAGTTTTGTACTGACAACAGTGTCGCCCGGTCGAAGGGTTTCAGCGATGGCATTAGCGAAAGCCATGTTGTTAGAAGTGGTATTGGGCCCAAAACTGAAACCTTGAGGATCGGCATTGAACAGCCGACCTAAGAGTGATCTGGTGTGATCAAGCAGATCAGCACATTTTTGGGCCGCTTCGAATGGACCGCCGACGGCAGCGGTATTTCCGGAGATGATCCACTCATTCATGGCCGCAAGAGCGGTGTCGACCATTTGAGTTCCCGACGGAGCATCAAAGCGCGCCCAATGTTCAGAAGGCCCAGAAAGGGCTGGGAAGCGGTGCCGAAGAGAGATCAACGGCGGGAGGCTTTAGCGATTCGCTTCGCAGCCCGACCAGTTGCTTCGATGTGGCGGCCATCAAGGTCGCCAAGTTCAATGCCGTTGGCAAAAAGCACCCGGTAGCGCTGCCAATTGAAACCGTTGGCCAAGATCACCTTGCCTGGTGTTGAAGCCGGCACATCGGCAAGATCGATGAGGGCTACGACCCGGTCTCCCATCCGAAGCTCAATCTGATCGTCATGAGGTTTGGCGAGGGCATGAGGTTTCCACGTGGGCATAAATCAATCATGCCTCACCGTGGGTCCTCAATGCGACACCACAGGTAGACTTCCATCTCTGTGAAGACGATATGTGAAGCACTGGATGGCAACCGAGTCAAACTCTCAGTGGAGGTGGGCGAGGACGAATTCGCCGAACATATCGACTTAGCCTTCGCCAAGATTGCCCAAGAGATCCGACTTCCTGGTTTTCGAGCCGGAAAAGCCCCGCGCAAGGTTCTTGAGGCACGCATTGGATTGGCTGCGGCTCGTGAGCAGGCCATACGTGACGGCGTGCCGAGGTATCTAGCTCGCGCCGTGCGAGAGCACGATGTGGACATCGTGGCTGCCCCCGAGATCGCCATTGTCGAGGGTGAACAAGGCGGCCCCATCAAGTTTGACGCCACGTGTGAGATTCGACCCGTTATCACCGTGCCCGGATACGGGGGCCTGCGGGTGGAAATTCCCTCCATCACGGTACAAGATTCCGAAGTCGATGATGTCGTCAATGCCGAACTGCGCCGTTTGGGAACTCTCACCAACGTAGATCGAAAAGTTGCCGAGGGCGATTTCGTCATCGTTGACCTCATCGGAACCCGAGATGGTGAGCCGGTGGTCGGTTTGGCTGTTGATGAATGGTCCTACGAGGTTGGTAAGAAGTGGGTGGCGCCAACTTTTGACCAGCAATTGATCGGACAAAAAGCCGGGGCCTCCCTGAAGTTCTCTGATACTCCATCGGGAACCGAGGAGCCAGCTGATTTCGAAGTCACTATCAACGCGGTTCAGGAATTGGTATTGCCGGCGTTGGATGATGCTTGGGTGAGCGAAAATATCGACGGTTTCGAAACCGTTGATGAATGGCGATCGTCGATAAATGAACGGCTTTCCATTAACCGTCTTAATCAGGTCCGAAATGGTCTGATTGAACGAGTCACCGATTCTCTGACGGCGTTGGTGGACGTTGACTTACCTGAATCCATGGTGGCGGCAGATCTGCAACGCCGGGTGGAGAACACCATTCGGCAATTTCAAATGCAAGGTCTAGATCTCGGTCAGTGGCTCCAGGCCACCGGCCAAGATGCCGGCTCATTCGTGGAGAGCATGCGTCCCCAAAGCCGCAAGGCCGTTCAAGTGGATCTTGCGCTTCGAGCCATCGTCGCTGCTGAAAATCTTGCGGCAAACGACGACGAGATTGATCGCGAATTTGAGATGATGGCGGCTCGAAGCAACGACGCAACTCTGCGCGAAGCCCAATCTTCAGTTGGCAAAAAGAACAAAATTCGACTGGTCACTGCCGAGCAAATTCGAGACACCTACGAAGCGAATGATGCTTTGGTTGATCTGGCTGCCGAGATCGCCAAGTCAAAAGCACTGGACTGGCTGATCCATCGCGTTGAATACGTAGATCCTTCGGGGGCGGTACTCGATCGAGATACCGTCATCGGACACAGCGAAGCCGATCACAATCATGAACATGATCACGATCATGATGCCGATCAAAGTGACGTCAAAGAAGAATCGGACCACTGAAGGGACCCATATGAATCTTGAAGCCTTCAATTACTACGTACCTACAGTCGTAGAGCAAACCAATCGAGGTGAGCGGGCCTATGACCTGTACAGCCGCTTACTGAAGGAGAACATCCTTTTCCTCGGAACTCCGATCGATGACACGATTGCCAACCTGGTGTGCGCTCAATTGATCCACCTGGAAAGTGAAAATCCGGACAAGGACATCAACATTTACATCAACAGCCCTGGTGGAGACATTACGGCTCTGTTCGCCATCTACGACACGATGCAGTTCATCAAAAACGACATCGCCACTATCTGTCTCGGTCAGGCGGCGAGCGCAGCAGCGGTGCTATTGGCAGCTGGAACCAAGGGAAAGCGCTTGGCTCTGCCCCACAGTCGGATTCTGCTTCACCAGCCCTACGGGCAGGTGGGCTATGGACAGGTGACCGATCTCGAGATTGCCGCCAAAGAAATCTTCCGAATGCGAGACCTCCTGGAGGAAATTCTGGCCCGCCACACCGGTCAGCCGATTGACCGCATTCATGCTGATACTGACCGAGATTTCGTCATGGAGGCCCCCGAAGCTGTGGAGTACGGCATTATCGATGAGGTCATCACCGCCCGCTCCTCAGTGGATCGGACCGGCCCAATTCGCTGATTTCTCAAGATTGCCCGTCATCTGACCGAAGAACTGGAAAGATGTGACAGGCTGGGAGCCGGAGGAGTGGTCGAACGTGGCGAAATTTGGTGATACCGGAGAAATCTTGAAGTGCTCCTTTTGTGGCAAATCCCAAAAGCAGGTCAAGAAACTCATCGCCGGCCCTGGCGTCTATATCTGTGACGAGTGCATAGATCTCTGTAATGAAATCATCGAAGAGGAAGTCGGAGAGGCGGCAGATCTTCGTCTCGAGGAGTTGCCCAAGCCCCGCGAGATCTGCTCTTTCCTAGACGACTATGTCGTGGGACAGGTGCAAGCCAAAAAAGTTCTGGCTGTAGCGGTGTACAACCACTACCGGCGTTTGCAATATCAAAAAGAGACCGGCATCGCCCGACGTGATGAAGTCGAACTAGCCAAAAGCAATATTCTCCTGTTGGGGCCAACTGGATGTGGAAAAACTCACCTGGCGCAGACCTTGGCTCGAATGCTCAACGTTCCTTTCGCAATAGCCGATGCCACCGCTCTCACCGAGGCCGGATATGTGGGCGAGGATGTTGAGAACATTCTGTTGAAGTTGATTCAGGCCGCAGATTTCGATGTGAAGAAGGCCGAAACAGGAATCATCTACATCGACGAAATCGACAAAGTGGCTCGAAAGAGCGAGAATCCCTCGATTACCCGCGACGTTTCAGGCGAGGGAGTCCAGCAGGCACTTCTGAAAATTCTCGAAGGGACAGTTGCCTCTGTTCCACCCCAAGGGGGCCGCAAACACCCCCATCAGGAATTCATTCAAATTGACACCACCAATATTTTGTTCATCTGCGGTGGAGCCTTTGCCGGTTTGGACAAAATCATTGAACAGCGGATCGGGCATAAGGGAGTTGGCTTTCACGCCACGGTGCGCTCTAAAGCCGAAAAGGATGCCGGAGATCTTTTTGCCCAAGTTCTCCCGGAAGATTTACTTTCATTTGGTCTCATCCCGGAATTCGTCGGCCGTTTACCGATGGTTGGGGCCGTCCATAATTTGGATCGCGCCGCCCTCATTCAGATTCTGACTGAACCCAAAAATGCTCTTCTGAAGCAGTATCAAAAGTTCTTTGAATTTGAAGACGTGGAATTAGAGACAACTCCAGGGGCCCTTGACGCAATCGCCGATCAAGCCTTGGCTCGAGGTACCGGGGCCCGTGGATTGCGGGCAATTTTGGAAGAGACATTGTTGAACGTGATGTTCGACCTGCCGGGGCGCACCGATATCTCCAAAGTAGTGATTGACGAAGATTCAGTTCGAACAAAATCAACCCCGACTTTTGTGCAGCGCGCCGCAACTCGGGCACCGCGTCCTCGACGTGCCGCTAGTTAACAACCTCGGATTCTTTGATGACGTATCAGCAGGCTCTTGAGTATCTAGACGCGCACGCCACGTACGAAAAGACCGGACGTATTGATTCGCCCTCGTTGGGGACCATCACTCAACTCTGCACACTTTTGGGTGATCCACAATTGAGTGCTCCGGTTATCCACATAACTGGGACCAACGGCAAAGGTTCAACGGCGCAGATGATCACCCGATTGTTGATCGCCAGTGGTTTACGGGTGGGGACATACACCAGTCCCCATTTGGAAAGTATCAATGAGCGAATGACCATTGATGGAATTCCAATTTCCGACGAAGACTTTGCCGAACAGGTGGCGGCAATCTCAGATCTGGAAATGCTGGGTGGAATTCATCCTGGATATTTCGATATCTGCACTGCAGCCGCATTTCGATGGTTCGCCGATCAGGCCGTTGAAGTGATGGTGATCGAAGTTGGGTTGCTCGGCACTTGGGATGCAACCAATGTCGTGGATGCCCAGGTCGCCGTGATTACCAACGTTGGTCTTGATCATATGGAGTTCGCAGGGCCAACTGTTTTGCACATAGCTCGCGAAAAATCAGGAATTATCAAGCCCCGAAGCATTGTTGTGAGCGGCGTGACTGATCCTGAAGTGGACGCGGTGTTACGCCAACGGGAGTCCTCCGGATTCTTAACACGCGGTAATGATTTTGATATTGACGCCAACCAATTGGCTCTTGGAGGACGCGTGGTCGCAATGCGCACTCCGACGACGATCTATCCAGAAATACTCGTTCCTCTTCACGGACGTCACCAGGCTGATAATGCAGTGGTGGCGGTTTGCGCGGTCGAGGCCTTCTTTGCCCGTCCTCTCAGTGGAGACGTGATTGATGAGGCCATGTCTCAAGTTTTCATGCCGGGCCGTTTTGAAATCATGGGCTATCAGCCTCTGGTCATAATTGACGGGGCCCATAACCCCGCGGGCGCTGATGTGTGTGCCTCGGTCTTTTTCGAGGACTTTGATCCGGCTGGCCAAAGAATTCTGGTTTTAGGCTGTCTGCGAGGTCGCGACTTGGACGACATGCTGAGCGCGATACGGGCCGAGGACTTCGACAGAGTTTTGTGTTGTACCGCTCCTTCCCCCCGAGGGGTCCCCGCCAGCGATCTTGCCCAGGCCGCCCGTCGTCAGGGTTGTGAAGGTGTCGCCGAATATTCCCTGGTCGAAAAGGCGCTAGAGGCAGCATTGGGAGTGGCTGGTCCAGATGATGCAATTCTGGTTGCTGGATCCTTATACGTGGTGGGGGCTGCTCGGTCGCACCTGCGTTCCGTCCTGCCCTAGCGGTAGGATTGAGTCTCATGTCTGATCGAACTCTCGTCCTTTTGAAGCCCGACGCCGTT
>JBJOFA010000007.1:0-15225 GCA_046049015.1 Actinomycetota bacterium
CCGTCACCGGCCGGTGCCGATCAGGCTGCCCGCGTAACCGCCGCCGTCGCGCAACTGCGACCGGCCGCCGAGCGCACGGCGCGGGCGGGCTGCCGCCTCGGCCTCTACAACCACGGGGGCTGGGGGGGCGAGCCGGAAAACCTCGTCGAAGTGTGCGCGGCGCTCCACGCCGCGGGCTTCCCGCACGTCGGGATCGTCTTGAGCGTTCTGCAGTCCGCGACCAACGGAGTAATGGCGATGGCTCTCAGGACGCGGTCAGGTTGTACCTCCAAGAGATCAGCAAAATTTCGCTCATTGACGCTGAGACCGAGCGGTCTCTAGGTCGACGTATTGCCGAGGGTCAAGAGGCCCTGGAGGCTCTGAACGCTTTAGGCGAGGATGGGCCACGATTAGAAAGGCAGCGACTGCAACGTTTGATTCGTAATGGAAATCGTGCTCGTGAAGATCTGACTCAAGCCAATCTTCGCCTCGTCGTGAGCATTGCCAAACGGTACGCGCGGGCCTCGATGCCGTTAGCCGACGCTATTCAAAGCGGGAACATTGGACTGATGAAAGCGGTGGAACGTTTCGATTACACCCGAGGCTTCAAGTTCTCGACGTACGCAACCTGGTGGATAAAGCAAGCTATTTCTCGGGCTGTGGCTGAAGAGAGTCGCAATATTCGGGTACCGGCTCACACAATGGAAAGCATAAATAGGGCCATTCGGGTTCAACGCGAGTTGCTGCAACGTCTACAACGTGAGCCAACCATTGACGAAATTGCCCGTGAACTTGGTGAGCCGGCGCGAAAGGTTGCTGACTACTTCAGTTTGGCCGCAGACACCACCAGTCTTGATCAGCCCACACGAGAAGATAGCGATGTCACCTTTGCCGACAACTTGGCGTCACTTGATCCTGTGGATCCAAGTGACGGGATCGCAGTCACTGACCTCCGCGAAGCAGTCCGAGCAATACTCAATGAACTAGCTCCCCGTGAGCAAGAGGTCATGCGGATGCGTTTTGGACTTGATGGCCAAGATGGGGCCACTCTGGAAGAGGTAGGACAAACCTTCAACATCACGCGGGAACGGGTGCGCCAAATTGAAGTTCGGACTCTTTTCCGCCTGCGGCACGTAGCCAACAGTCGTCTT
Source organism: Actinomycetota bacterium (assembly GCA_046049015.1). GTDB lineage: Bacteria > Actinomycetota > Acidimicrobiia > Acidimicrobiales > Ilumatobacteraceae > Casp-actino8. Next base: position 1,131 of record JBJOFA010000007.1, read on the forward strand.
TTGCGCCAGTACGTCGACGATTAGGACCGCAGGCGAGACCAGACCTTGCTCCGAGCCATTGGGACATGGGCATCCGATTCGGGAGTATTTCCCGAGATAGCCTGAGCTCCTGATGGTGCTCAACGACCTAGATTCCGCCTCCGCCCGCCAGTATGCGGTTCGGACTTATGGCTGTCAGATGAACGTGCATGACTCGGAACGCATTTCCGGATTATTGGAGTCTGACGGGCTTGTGGCGGCGGGATCTGAAGATGATGCCGATGTTTTGGTCGTGAATACCTGTTGTATCCGTGAAAACGCCGACAACAAGTTGTACGGCAATCTGGGTTATCTGAAACAGTGGAAAGAAGCCCGTGAGGGTCGTCAAATTGTGGTCTCGGGATGTTTGGCGCAAAAAGACCGTGACCTTGTTCGGAAGAAGGCGCCGTGGGTCGATGTCGTGATGGGAACCCATAATGTGCATCGAGCCGCCGAGTTGATTGATGAGGCTCAGAGGTCTGGTCCGATTACCGAGATCCTCGAGCAGGCCGTTCTTGATGACCACGCCATGTTTCCATCAGCCCTTCCGGCTAAACGTGATACCGCCTATGACGCCTGGGTCACAATTCAAATCGGTTGTGACAATTCCTGCGCTTTTTGCATCGTTCCCGCGGTGCGGGGGGCAGAAATCAGCCGTCCGTACGATGACATCGTCCAAGAGGTGAGGTCATTGGCGGCCGCCGGAGTCTCTGAGGTCACTCTGCTCGGTCAGAACGTCAACAGCTACGGCCGAGACATTCAAGTCGATCGTCGGCGAAGTGGCGAGGCCGTGTCATTGCGCCCCATGTTTTCTGAACTGCTTCGCGAAGTCGGAGCGGTTCCTGGAATACGTCGAGTGCGCTTTACAAGCCCTCATCCCAAGGACATGCGCACTGAGACCTTCGCGGCCATGGGAGAAACACCAGCGGTTTGTGAACACTTGCATTACCCCTTGCAATCGGGAAGCGATCGACTTTTGGCGGTAATGCATCGGGGATATACCGGTCAGCGTTATTTGGAGAAACTGAATGAAGCGCGCTCCTTGGTTCATGATTTGGCCGTGAGCACCGACATCATTGTGGGCTTTCCAGGGGAGACCGAAGATGACTTCGTTCAGACCTTGGAGGTTGCGGCCGCTGCTGATTATGACTACGCCTACACCTTTATTTTTTCCCCTCGGGAAGGAACTGAAGCGGCGACGATGGTGGATTCCTTCGTCGACCCTGCGGTCGTTGCGGATCGATTTGCGCGCTTACGTGTCGTTGTTGAACATTCAGCACTTTTGAAACACGAAGCGCGTATTGGTCGGATCGAAGAAGTTCTTATTGAAGGCCCTTCGAAGCGAAATCCAGAGGTGGGGACCGGACGGACTCGTCAAAATAAGGTGGTCCACTTCGCTCTAGATCGCCCATTACGCGCCGGAGGATACGGGTTAGTGGAGATCACTGGAGCAGCGCCGCACTTTTTGCGGGGAATATTCCGCGAGCAAACCGCTGAGCCGACTCATCGCATCCGCATTCCCGTCGGTGCTCTCTAGACCCCCAGTGACGTCGTTGCCCTATCTTGCCATTCTCGGTTCGACTGCTAGCGGTAAATCAGCAGTGGCGATGGCCCTTGCCGAATCAGATATCGGTCGATCTCGCCAAATTGAAATCCTCTCCGTCGATGCCATGCAGGTGTATCAGGGTATGGATATTGGGACAGCGAAACCTACGCCCGTAGAGCAGAAGTCGGTTCGCCATCATTTGATCGACCTAGTCGACGCCAATGAAACATTCACCGTGGCTCAATTTCAACAGGCCTATCGTTCGGCTCTTGATGATATGGAAAAGCGGCAGGCTCTTGGAGTGTTGGTTGGAGGGACGGGACTATACGTGCGAGCCATCGTCGACGACCTAGCCTTTCCCGGTCAATGGCCCGAGCTCCGCCAGTCTTTAGATGCCGAAGCCCGCAATCAAGGCCCCGAGGCACTTCATCGTCGCTTGCAGGTTCTTGATCCCGAGGCGGCTGACCGCATGGAACCCACCAATATCCGTCGAATCGTGCGAGCCTTGGAGGTGACCGTTGGCAGTGGACGACCTTTTTCATCCTTTGGTCCAGGTGTTGATACCTACCCGGCCTCCCCGGTGCGCCAATTTGCGTTGCAATGGCCACGGCCCGTTTTGGCCAAGCGAATTGAGGAACGGGTGGTTTCGATGATGTCTTGTGGCTTGGTGGCCGAGGTCGAGCGACTTTTACACCAAGGTCTCTCACCAACGGCGCGTCAGGCGTTGGGTTACAAAGAGATTATTCAGTATCTAGATGGGACCGTGACCTTGGATGAGGCGACCTCGTTAACCATTACCCGGACGAGACAATTCGCCGTTCGTCAGGAACGATGGTTTCGGCGTGATCCGCGAATCACGTGGATTCTGGTCGAATCAGACCCAGTTCTCGAAGCGGTTCCCCAACTGCTCGAAGAATTCAGTACCCGGTGACGTAACCTATTTTCGTTGATGAATTCCCCACACCACTTCACCTGCGTTCTGTCAAAGCATCACGCTTTGGGTAACGATTTTCTGGTTCTGAATCGTGGTCAGTTCGCCGCCGATGGAGTTTCGAGCGGAGAGGTTATTTCTGAACAGGACTGGTCAGGGTTGGCACGCCAGTGGTGTGATCGTCGCACGGGTCTCGGTGCCGATGGGCTGTTGTTACTTGACATCATGGATCCGACTCATCTGGAAATGCGGTTGTACAACGCCGATGGGGGTATGGCTGAGATGAGTGGGAACGGCATTCGCTGTTTGGTGCAAGCTGCCTATCGGCAACTCGCCAGCGAATTTCCCGGGGCATCAATTCCGCTCACGTTTAACGTGCAGACCGCTGCTGGTGAGCGAGTGGTTGAAATTGTGGCGACGCCTAACTTGGACTCCTTGACCGTGAATGATCTCAGCGTGATTCCTCATCAGGGGACGCAGGCCACGACGATGCAGCTGAGTGTCGATATGGGCATCATCGAAGATGTCTCGCCGCCGGCAAATTGGGCCGACCTCGGATGCCATGAAGATCGTCCTGTTCGCCACGTCTCGCTGGGTAATCCGCACTCAGTTGTAGGCGTGGATGACGTGAATGCTGTTGACCTGGTGGCTCTTGGTCAAAAAGTACCGCAAGTGAATTTGGAAATTGTTGAGCCTGGTCCGGAGTTCGATGCAGTGACGATGCGGGTCCATGAGCGCGGCGCCGGTTTGACACTGGCTTGTGGAACCGGTGCCTGTGCCGTCGCTGAGGCCGCCATGACCTGGGGCTTGGTCCCGGCTTCTTGTGACGCGGTGATTGTGCATATGCCGGGAGGCGATGCCACAGTGGCGATTGAACGTGCTTCACGGCGCGCCACTTTGACTGGTCCAGCCACCTTTGTGGCGACAGTTTTTGTCGACATTCCGGTACCGGCGTGATCCACAGATCCCAGATTTCGGCTCTCCGATGAGTAATCCGAACTCTCCCTACAACCAAGCCTTGGGGCAGACGCTCATTGAGCGCAGTATCCGTGAGCGAATAGTCATCGTGGGAGTCACCTTGTCGGGTCATTCAGAAGATGACACCGAAGCAAGCCTCGATGAACTAACACTTCTCATCGATACCGCTGGCGCGGATGTTGTTGGTCGAATCATGCAAAAGCGAGATACACCTGATCACACCTGGTTCGTAGGTAAAGGTAAAGCCGAGGAACTGAAGGAACTGTGTTTAGCCGTGGATGCCGACACGGTGGTTTTTGACAACGAATTAAGTCCTGGTCAGCAATACAACCTGGAGCGATTACTGGGACGTACCGCCATCGATCGCACCGCTGTGATCCTGGACATCTTCGCCCAAAATGCCCACACTTTGGAGGGTAAAGCACAAGTTGAGTTAGCTCTCTTGCGATATCGATTGCCACGTCTGCGACGAGGAGCAACCGCGAAACTCTCCCAGCAGCGCGGTGGTGTGGGATCGCGTTTTGGTAGTGGTGAAACCAAACTCGAAGTTGATCGTCGTCGTATTCAACAAAGAATTAGTCGCTTAGAACATGAACTCGTGTCCTTGGGGCGTACCCGGGATCTGCAACGCAAGGGTCGGCAAAAAAGCGGACTAGCCAATGTCGTGATCGTGGGCTACACCAACGCTGGGAAGTCCACATTGCTCAACCGCCTGACGCAGGCTGGCGTGCTGGTGGAAGATCGTCTCTTTGCCACGTTGGATCCAACGACTCGACGTTTGGCATTGCCCGGCGGTGAACCGGTATTGGTGACGGACACTGTTGGTTTCGTACGGCGCCTTCCTCACGGTCTTGTGGAGTCCTTTAAGAGCACTTTGGAAGTTGCTGCTCAGGCTGATTATTTGGTGCACGTGGTGGATGGATCAGCGGCAGATCCTGATGGTCAAATCGAAGCAGTGCATGCTGTTCTACGGGAGATCGATGCCAGCCATGTACCTGAACTTGTGGTTTTCAATAAGCGCGATCTAGATCCGACTGCTGTTGACGAGGTGGTTCTCAGTCATCCTGGTTCCGTTGGAATCAGCGCGCAGAGTGGCGAGGGCATTAACAATCTTTTGACGACTCTTGCCGATCGACTGCGCTCAATTGCCCGAGTGACTGACCTCGTCATTCCCTTTGAACGCGGGGATGTTTTGGCTGCTGTGCACCGGGAGGGCGAAGTGGTTTCAACGACCCAAGACGAGACCGGGTTTCGATTGCGGGCTCGGCTTTCAGAGGCTTCGGCCGGGCGATTGGCGGAGTTCATTCCTGATTCTTCTAACGTGGAGAAGTCATGACCACTGAATCACCTTTTGGAACGACCGCAGGATATGTTCCGCCGCCGTATCCCTATGAACGTTTGGATGCCTTTAAACCCTTGGCTGCCAAATTTGAAGGTGGTCTGGTTGATCTCTCAATAGGAACGCCGTGTGATGCTCCACCCCAACAGGTTCTCGATGTGCTGGCATCAAGCAATAGTGAGCGTGGCTATCCGGCTTCGATCGGCAGTGTCGATTTGCGTAATGCCTTCTCGCGGTGGATGCAACGTCGGTTCGCGGTCACCATAGATCCGAAAAATATTTCGGCTTGTATTGGAACCAAAGAGTTCGTCGGGACGTTGCCTCAGTGGTTGAAATTGCGAACGCCCGATCGAGATACGGTTTTGTACCCCGCGGTTTCCTATCCCACCTATGAAATGGGCGCGGTTTTGGCCAGATGTCGTGCGGTACCGGTTCCCATGAATGATCGCGGGGGACTCGACCTGTCATCAATTTCTGAACCCGATGTGGCTCGAGCCTTGGTTCTGTGGGTCAACAGCCCTTCCAATCCCACCGGAGCCCTCGATGATTTGAGTGCGGCGGCCTCCTGGGGTCGCTCCCACGGCGTCCCAGTTTTCAGCGATGAGTGTTACGCCGAATTCACCTGGCAAGGTCCTCCTCAATCCATCTTGCAACATGGGTCCGAGGGTGTTGTGGCGGTGCATTCACTCTCTAAACGTTCCAACTTGGCCGGGTTGCGGGTGGGGGCTTACGCCGGGGACCCAGAACTCGTGTCGTACCTTTCGGAAATTCGCAAACATGTCGGTTTGATGGTGCCCGGACCAGCTCAAGCCGCTGGGGTGGCCGCACTCGACGATGACGATCACGTGCAACAACAACGCCAGACGTATTTACGACGGTTGTCCACTATGGCCGACATCCTCCAACGGTGGTCTGGTCTTCCCGTTGGAATGCCTGAGGGCGGCTTTTATCTTTGGTTCCGGGTTGGGGATGCGTGGGCTTTCACCGAGCGTTTAGCTCGTGACGGTGGCGCACTCATCAGCCCCGGTGATCTGTATGGAAGTCAGGGACGTGAATTCGTACGGGTCGCAGTAGTGCAAAACGACGAAGCGTTGGATCTTGTGGCACGTCGACTTGGCGTCAACTGAATCTTCAATTCAGAGTCGTCGTAAAACGGTGACAACTTTGCCGAAGATGCGAACATCACCGGAAGCGAAGATCATTGGGCTCAGGCGAGGGTTCGCCGGAGTGAGAGTGATCTGATCTCCGTTACGTGAATAGGTCTTGACGGTGGCTTCGTCACCCGGAATACCGGCTACCACGATGTCTCCATTGTCGGCGGAGGGCTGTTGACGGGCGACCACATAGTCGCCATCCAAGATGCCCGCTTCGATCATCGATTCACCCCGGACGCGCAACATGAAAAGATCGCCCTCGCCGGTGAAATCGGCCGGTAACGGCAGCAACTCCTCGACATTTTCCTGGGCCAGGACGTCGGTTCCGGCGGCCACATCTCCGACCAAGGGAACATGGTGTACTCGACTTCGCGAAATGATGGCCCCGCTATTGCGGTCCCAACGAACTTTGATGGCCCGGGGGAGGTTGGGATCCCTTTCAAGGTATCCAAGGCGTTGCAACGTGTTGAGGTGATTGTGCACGGTGGACGGAGAGGTGAGGCCCACGGTTTCGCCGATCTCACGAACTGATGGGGGAAAGCCCCTCTCAGCCATGCTGGTCTCGATGCACTCGAGAATGCTGCGTTGACGGGCGGTAAGAGTGGGGTCAGTCATGGTCAAAGCGTACGCATGTTCGTTCCAAGAGTCAAACACCTGTTCGTGGGAGATGATCTAATCGCGGCCGAAAACGGCGGTTAAGCCCTGGTGATTGACCCTTTTGGGGAATTTTCGGAAATCACTATCGACTATCGTTGACAAGGGAACAGGTGTTCTCATAGGCTCCCGAACAGGCGTTCGTCGAACAGATATTCGCCTCACAGATCTGACTCCGCATAACCCTGCCGTACCCCCTGGGAATGATGAAACCAGATCAGTACCTCTGAAAGGAAAATCGTGGCCCTAGTCCTGAACCCCCAGTACGCCGTCTCCATTCGTCGACCAGCTCCAGTGCGGGCCGTGCGAACCGCCGCCCATCGCCCGTTAAGCCCGTCGGCTGGCGTTATTCGAACGACTTCCCGAACCAGCACACGGCCCGTTGTCTCGCAAGCTGATCGGGCGCTGGTCCAATTCCACGGTACGGCAAAAACTATTCAGCCCTCTATTGATATCTACCGTCGACGCCGCCTGATTGCGGTGTTGTTCATGGTTACATTCGCGGCCGCCGTCTGCCTCGGCGTTCGTGCCCTGGCGAGCCGTGGGGATGTGTCTGCCTCCATCCCCACGGTGACGCCCCTAGGTTCCTCAGTTGTCTACACCGAGGTCGGTCACGACGTATCCGGGGCCTTTGTGCAGGGACCCCAGTACTACGTCGTTCAAGAGGGAGACACCATGTGGTCAATCGCCTCATCTCTCACCGATGGCGATATTCGTTCGTTGGTCCGAGAACTCATTGCCTTGAATGGTCAAGCATCGATTGATGTCGGCCAACGTCTGACCCTGCCGGAAATCTGAAGCCGCAAACATGGCTGCGCCTTCAACGGCTACAGTCTTTTCCGTGCGATGTGTGGTTTGTCGTCATGAGGACACCAAAGTGGTCGATTCGCGGACCGCGGAAGACGGGGCGGCAATTCGCCGGCGTCGAGAATGTCCGGCCTGTCTGCACCGTTTCACGACTTTTGAACGTATGGACGAGGTGCCCCTGATGGTGGCCAAGACCCATGGCGGACGGGAACCATTCGATCGCTCAAAACTCATTTCCGGAGTCATGGCTGCCGCCAAAGGTCGACCTATAGACGAAGATGCGGTCAATGCTTTAGCGGACTCGGTGGAAGAGGAATTGCGTAACGCCGGCGGATCTGAGGTTTCGACCAGCCGCATCGGATTAGCCGTCTTGGAACGTCTCAAGAACCTCGACGAAGTGGCCTACATCCGTTTCGCCAGTGTGTACAAGAACTTTGACGCGGCTGAGGATTTCCAGCGTGAAGCAGCCCTTTTGGACAAATCTCCGGTGGGCTGATCCGCTCGCTAATCGTTTCGTCATTCGGAGTCGCTGACCCACAGTGGCAGCCACCTAGAGTCACCCTGTGAGCTCTGATACCGACAATTCAACCCGATTGGCCTATCGAACCTGCCCGTTATGTGAGGCCGGATGTGGTTTGGAGATCACGATTCATAGTGGTCCAACGGGTGAATCGATTGGACGGATTCGCGGAGACCAGGCTGACGTTTTTTCTCAGGGATTTATCTGTCCCAAAGGTTCGACCCTCAAAGACTTACACGATGATCCCGATCGTCTCCGTAAGCCACTGATCAAACGTGATGGCGTTCATGTCGAAGTGGAGTGGGATGAAGCCTGGTCCGAAGTTGCCGGCCGAATGCAAGATTTCTTGGAACGACATCCTCGTCAAGCCTTGGCGGTGTATCTAGGTAATCCTGGTGCTCACAGTTTGTCGGCCATGCTTTTCAATCGAGTTCTCTTGCAAGGTTTGGGGACTCGTCAACGTTTCAGTGCTTCCACCGTTGATCAAATGCCTAAGCAGGTGGCTTCGGGATACATGTTTGGTACCGGCGTCAGTGTTGCGGTGCCTGATCTCGATCGGACCGACTTCTTAGTCCTTCTCGGAGCAAATCCGTATGCCTCTAACGGCAGTCTGTGCACCGCTCCAGATTTCCCGGGGCGCATTGAAGCAATTCGTGAACGCGGCGGGCGAGTTGTGGTGATAGACCCGAGGCGTACGCGCACCGCCATTGAGGCTGATGAGTGGTTACCGATTCAACCGGCCACCGATGCTTTATTTCTCATGGCGTTGGTCAATGTTCTCTTCGCTGAAAATTTGGTGAACATCGGGGAACATATCGATCCTTTGCTGAATGGATTAGATGAGGTGCGCAAGGCTTGTGAGGATTTCACCCCAGAATCCGTAGCCGAGGTCACCGGTATTGATGCCAGTGATATTCGCCGTTTGGCTCGTGAACTCGCTGGTTCTCCAACGGCTGCGATTTATGGTCGCATCGGTACGACCACTACAGAATTCGGTACGACTGCTTCGTGGTTGATCGATGTCGTCAACGTCTTGACCGGAAATTTGGATCGTCCAGGGGGAGTGATGTTCACTCGCCCGGTTCTCGGCGGCCCAACGACTCGTGGTCAATCAGGACGCGGCAGCGGATTCAAAATTGGTCGCGGTGGGGGCCGGACCGTCGTCCAGGGCTATCCAGAAGTGATGGGGGAGTACCCAGTTGCAGCATTGGCCGAGGAAATCACCGATGCCGGAGAGCGCGCAATCAAGGCCTTGGTTACGGTGGCCGGAAATCCGATTCTTTCCACACCTCATTCTCGTCAGTTGGCAAAGGCTTTTGATCAGTTAGAGCTGATGATCAGCGTTGACATGTATTTGAATGAGACAACGCGTTTTGCTGACATCATCTTGCCGGTTCCTTCTCAGATGCAACGCGATCACTACGACGTTTTGTTGTTGCAATTTGCCATTCGCAATGTGGCTAATTACAGCCCGGCAGTTCTACCGCTAGAGAATGGTCAGCCTGATGAATGGGAAATTTTGGCCAAACTTGGACTCATCGCTCAAGGTTTCGGACCAGACGTCGATCCGGCGGTAGCCGACGACGGCATGCTTGAGGGTCTGGTTCATCACGCCGTAGGAGATCCGAAGTCGCCTATTCACGGTCGCGTAGCTGATGAGATCCTCACTCTTTTGTCAAAAACACACCATCGAGGCCCGGCTCGACTCTTGGATTTCATGTTGCAGACAGGACCTTATGGGGCGGCCTTTGGGGCGGTGCCCGGTGGCGCAAGTCTTGATCTTCTTTTAGAAAATCCTCACGGTGTTGATTATGGAGCGCTTGAACCGCGCCTGCCCGATGCCCTGCGAACTTCAACCGGAAAGATTGAGATGGCCCCAGAGCCCTTGATGGCTGATGTTGAGCGACTTCGCGCCCGACGCGATGCGGGACCAAATACCGGACTTACGTTGGTCGGTCGCCGTCATTTGAAGACCAACAATTCATGGATGCACAACATCTCGGTGTTAGTCAAAGGGCGAGTGCGTTGCACATTGCAGATGAACCCCTTAGATGCCGATCGTTTGGGATTGAGTGATGGCTCTCCGGCCCGAATCGCCTCACGCGTCGGAGAGGTAGTGGCACCAGTTGAGGTCACTACCGATATTCGTCCAGGGGTGGTCAGTCTTCCTCACGGCTGGGGACACGATGAGCCGGGAACTCGACTCAGGGTGGCTTCAGAAAAGGCCGGAGTGAATTCAAATGTTCTAACTGATGACCGGGTCATGGACCCTTTGTCGGGCACGTCGGCGCTCAATGGCATCCCGGTGTCCGTTTCTCCCGCTAGGTGACCTTCACGGCATTCAACCAGACTGATAGCGCCACCGTTATCCCCAGGATGTTCACAGGATGGCATTTTGAAATCTTGACAAATGCCGTGATATCCCCATTTTTGGGCTCGAAATTCACAGGAATTCACAGCCTTGTCCCCTTCCTCCACACAGGGTTACCCCGGTACGGTTCTCCAAAACAAACCGTTTTCTGATCTTGGGTCGAGAGCCCTCTAACTGCCGCGAGCATCGCTCCTGTTCACAGGGGCATTTACTCGACAATCGTTGACAAGGATGTAACTACACTGCTGTAATCTAACAACCACTTGTGGTGACACAAGCGGAGGGGGAGCCACAACCACCATATGTTGTGCTTGCCTTGAAGGTCTCAAATATCGCTCAGCTAACCGAATTTCGCCACCATCGACAAAGGAAATTGATATGTCACTCGCCCCGGACCGTCTCGCTATTGGAATCCGTCGTCATTACACATCCCCTGGGCAGCACCCCTACGACCAAGTTGAGTGGGAAAAGAGAGACGCCCGTATTTCCAACTGGAAAGACGGCACGGTGGCCTTTGAACAACTCGATGTGGAGTTCCCCACGACGTGGTCGTTGAACGCCACCAACATCGTGGCCCAAAAGTATTTCCGCGGCACCCCAGGTACTTCAGAGCGTGAGACTTCATTGCGACAGGTGATTGACCGGGTCGTAGACACCATTACGACTTGGGGTGTTGAAGGGGGATACTTCGCCGATCAGGTAGAGGCCGAGTCATTCAGCGATGAACTGAAGTTCATTCTGGTGACCCAGCGGGCCGCCTTCAACAGTCCGGTGTGGTTCAACATTGGTGTGAAGGGCGTACCGCAACAGGCCAGTGCCTGTTTCATCTTGGCCGTCGAAGACAAGATGGACGCCATCTTGAACTGGTACCGCGAAGAGGGCGTGATCTTCAAGGGCGGTTCGGGTTCTGGTATCAACTTGTCGAAAATCCGTTCTAGTGCGGAATTACTTCAGGGTGGAGGAACCGCTTCGGGTCCGGTGAGTTTCATGCGCGGCGCGGACGCATCAGCAGGCACCATCAAATCAGGTGGCAAGACGCGACGCGCCGCCAAGATGGTCATCTTGAACGTCGATCATCCCGACATTGAAGAGTTCATTTGGTGCAAAGCACGCGAAGAGCGCAAGGCCCGCGTGTTGCGCGATGCCGGCTTCGATATGGACCTCGATGGATCCGACGCTTTCAGTGTTCAGTATCAGAATGCCAATAACTCAGTGCGCGTCACTGATGAATTCATGCAAGCTGTCAAAGATGACCAGGACTGGTCGTTCAAGGCAGTGACGACCGGTGAGCCGGTGCGCACAATGCGTGCTCGGGACCTGTGGCGTCAGATTGCCGAAGCATCATGGGACTGCGCTGACCCGGGTCTGCAGTTCGACACGACCATCAACAAGTGGCACACCGCGCACGCCAGCGGACGCATCAACGGATCCAACCCGTGCAGTGAGTACATGCATATTGACAACTCGGCTTGCAACTTGGCTTCAATCAACTTGCTGAAATACCTCGACGAGGACGGAACCTTTGACGTTGAGGCTTACAAGCACACCATTGAAGCAGTGTTCACGGCACAAGAAATTCTGGTTGGTCGAGCCGATTACCCGACTGAAAAGATCGGTGAAAACAGTCGCAAGTTCCGTCAACTTGGTCTGGGTTACGCCAACCTCGGAGCTCTCTTGATGGCTCTGGGTTTGCCGTATGACTCCGATGAGGGACGTACCTGGGCTGCAGCCCTCACCAGCCTCATGACCGGTCACGCCTATGCCACGAGTGCCCGCACGGCCAGTCGCATGGGACCATTTGCCGGATTCGCCGAAAACGAGCGATACATGTTGAACGTCCTGCGCATGCACCGCGACGCCAGTTACGTCATTGACAATGAGACCATCGTGCCCGCAGAAATTCTTCGGGCCGGCCAGGAATCGTGGGAGACCGCAGTTCGTGACGGCGAAGAATACGGCGTGCGCAACAGTCAGGCCACAGTTTTGGCTCCAACTGGAACTATTGGCCTCATGATGGACTGCGACACCACCGGTATCGAACCAGATCTTGGGTTGGTCAAGATGAAGAAGTTGGTGGGCGGAGGCAACATGGTCATCGTCAACCAGACGATCCCCATGGCCCTGCGCAAACTTGGTTATTCGTCGAGCCAGATCGAAGACATCATTGCCTATATCGACACCGAGAAGTCCATCCTCGGTGCCCCGCATTTGGCGAGTGAGCACGTTGCAGTTTTTGCCTGCTCCATGGGCGACAACACCATTCACTACGAAGGTCACGTGCGCATGATGGGTGCGGTGCAGCCGTTCCTTTCGGGAGCAATCTCGAAGACTGTGAACATGCCCGAAGAAGCATCTGTTGAAGACATCGAAGCTCTGCACATGCTGTCATGGGAGTTGGGCTTGAAGGCTGTGGCGATCTATCGCGACAACTGCAAAGTTGGTCAGCCCTTGTCGACAGCCAAAAAAGACACGTCAGCAGATGACGCCGCCGCTGATGCCGCCACCGCAACAATTGAAAAGATTGTTGAGCGGGTGATTGCGAAGCCGGTACGTCAGAAGTTGCCCCGTAGTCGTCGGGGTCGTACCTTTGAGTTCCGCGTCGCTGACTGTAAGGGATTTGCCACGATCGGCGAATACGAAGACGGCCGTCCCGGTGAAGTGTTCTTGACGGTTTCCAAGCAGGGATCCACCCTGTCGGGGATCATGGACGCCTTCGCCAAGAGCATCAGCTACGGCCTGCAGTACGGCGTGCCGATGCGAGCCTTCGTCGAGGCCTTCGTGAACATGCGCTTTGAGCCAGCCGGTATGACTGACGATCCGGATATCCGCTTTGCGGCGTCGATCATGGATTATCTCTTCCGCCGTTTGGCACTCGAGTACATGACCTACGAAGAGCGCGAGGAACTGGGCATCTTCTCCATTGACGAGCGGTTGCAGCCGACTCTGCCCGGGGTTGAAGAATCATCATTCCAGTCGGTCACGGGAAGCGATGTGATTGCTGATCCGAAGAGTATTCCGTCAGTTGATGAACTAGTGACGCAGATGGAAATGGGCATTGCTCCTCCGGCGCCGATCAGCGACATTTCAGCCGAGATGTCTCGGCCCGAGGTGAAGCACTCAGACGCACCCATGTGCATGCAGTGCGGTGTGCAGATGGTGCGAGCCGGTTCGTGCCACGCCTGCCCGTCGTGTGGCAACACCAGCGGCTGTAGCTGATGTGATTCGGCCATCCCGGTCTTAGGCCGGGGTGGCTGTTTCCAAGACAACCAGTGGTATTTCTCGCTCGGTCTTTGTCTGATACGTGCCGTAATGCGGGTAGGTGGCAACGACTGCATCCCACAGTCGAGAGCGCTCAGCCGGACTAGCGATCGTGGCTGTCATCGTCTGCAACTCGCCACCTTGAAGGCGAACCTGCACGGAGGGGTTCGCTTGGATATTCAAGAACCACGCGGGGTGTTGATCGTCGCCGCCACGAGAGGCCACGATGATCCATTTTCCGTCCTCTTGAACCGGAGACGTCAACATCACGGCGCGCCACTCACCGCTTTTGCGCCCAGTAGTAATCAGCTCCAGCACGGGCATGCCCCCGGCCCGCCAGCCGAGGCGACCGCCACTCACGGCCAGGATTGTCCGATGGACGGTGTTCATCGCTTTGAGAGCGAAATCAGAAGGCATGATGTGACACTAGCGAGGTCACCACGATGCTGTGCTTGTCGACGATGCTCACCAGTTCTGGCCCCGTCGCCCCGCCTTTTTGCTACTCACCAGTTTTTTGCC
>JBJOFA010000008.1:0-14694 GCA_046049015.1 Actinomycetota bacterium
GAGGCAGCCAGCGGTGAAGAAGCGGTCATTCTTTTCTTGCGAGAGCCGTCCGATGTCGTCCTCATCGACATCATGTTGCCGGGGATCGACGGCTTCGAACTGTGTCGGGTCATCCGACGCTCTAGCGACGTCCCCATCGTGATGGTCACAGCCCGTGCCGACACCCATGACGTGGTTGCCGGACTTGAAGCTGGTGCTGACGATTACCTCACGAAACCTTTTGCCCCGAAGGAACTGTCGGCTCGAATCAGGGCACTTTTACGTCGAGCTCGACCAAGTAGTCCCGGGCAATCCCGGTTGACTTTTGGCGAATTAGAAGTCATGCCCGAAGAGGGCAAAGTTCTCCGCGCCGGTGAGGAGGTACACCTCACCAAGACCGAGTTCCGTTTGATCTGCGAGTTAGCCCAAAGCACTGGCAAGGTTCTCAGTCGCGAACAGTTGCTGGATCAAGTCTGGGGTTACGGTTATTTCGGCGATGGACGATTGGTCGATGTTCATATTCGTCGACTTCGTACCAAAGTTGAAGAAGATCCTGCCAACCCTCGTCACGTCGTCACAGTTCGCGGTCTCGGCTACCGACTCCAGGGATAAAACCGATGGCGTCAGGAACGACCCTGTCCGACGACGGTGTCGTCGCGGTACCGGCACGTGGTTCATCAAGTTGGGACTTGACAGCCGAATCTCACCGCCCACCGATCAATGAAAAACCTCAAATCTCCCGGAGGCGCCTATCTCCTATTCGCAGGTTCGGCCTACGAGCGCGAATCCTGCTCACATTTGGCTTGGGAAGTTTGGCTTTGTCAGCTTTCTTGGCCTTTTCTACTTACAACCTGACCCGCTCCAATGTGGTTGCGGATCGCGAAGCCTCCAGCATTAACGACGCCTACAAAAATGCTCGGAATCTGGCCATTGATCTAGCGAAAAATGATGACGGCGTACAGCAGAGCATGGAAAGGTTGTCACTTGATCAATCCCTCGTATCTGGCGACAACCAGTGGTTTAGAATTGACGATCGCTTTTCACCAATAAATCTCCCGACAGGCTTCAATGAGTCCATAATCGGGGACGGTCAGCCGCGAATTATTCGTCAAGAAAACAATGGCGAATTGTTTTTGATTGTTGGGATACCTCTAGAAAACGGATTCACCTACTTCGAGTTCGCCCAAATCGAAGATGTCCGCTCAACCCTCAACAGCATCACTGTTGCACTTTTAATTGCTGGCGGGGTGACCACTGCTCTTGGAATTGTTCTTGGATCGGTGGCTGCTTCTCGTGCCGTTCGTCCACTCACCGTTGCAAGTAGGGCGGCAAAAGCCATTGCCGGTGGCAGACTTGATACTCGCCTCCAAGTCACAAATGATCCCGACCTTGCACTCATTACATCCTCCTTCAATGACATGGCCCGTGCTCTACAAATCCGTGTCGAACGTGACGCGCGATTCGCCTCAGATGTCAGCCATGAATTGCGTTCTCCGCTGATGACTCTGTCGGCCTCGGTGGAAGTCATGCAGGCCCGGCGCGATGAAATGCCCGAACGGGCCCGCGTCGCGCTCGACTTGTTGGTCGCAGATGTATCCCGATTTCAGGGATTAGTCGAGGACCTCTTGGAGATTTCACGTTTCGATGCCGGAGCTATTCGATTGGAAAAAGAGGAATTTTCAGTTGCTGAATTCGTCCGCCAGGCCATTGCCGTAAGCATCGCCCCGACAACTTCCTTATTCGTAGAACCATCAGCCCAGGATCTCATTATTTCGGGTGACCGAAGGCGGCTAGCGCGAGTCATTGCCAACCTCATTGACAATGGCACCTCCTATGGGGGAGGAAATCTTGAAATCAGTGTCATGGCCCACGAAGATCACGATCTACCTACACGAGTGCGTATCTTCGTCGAAGACCACGGTCCCGGGGTCACTGTTGATGAACGCGACATCATCTTTGAAAGATTCGCTCGTGGTGCCGCTGCTGGGCGTCGCAGTGGTTCAGAAGGTGCCGGTCTAGGTTTGTCGCTGGTTGATGAGCATGTGAAATTACATGGAGGAAGGGTTTGGGTTGATAACCGACGTGATGGTGCGCCAGGCGCCTGTTTCGTCATCGAACTTCCTGCAGAACATTTCAATCCGGAAAGCACCTTATGAGCAACACCCATCGGAGGGAATCGTGAGACGTGGCCTTTCCAAACGATCTATTGCATTGACTTTCTCAGCTGTAGTTTCGCTGGTTGCCGTCAACTCGTGCAGTTTTGGTGCCGAGTCCACTCCTCGACAGGTCCCTGATCGTCAACGTGGGTCGCTGAGCATTGACTTCGGGTCCCCTCTCAGCCTCAACGGGGAAGCTCACATATATCTTCTTCGTCTTGATATCGACTCCGAAACAAATCTTGGATCAGCGCCAAGAGCTATAGACGAGACTGATGAAGAAATCTTCCTTCGACAACTCATCGATGATTTGATCGCCGGGCCATCAAACAGCGAAAAGTCTCAGGATTTTGGAACGGCCATTCCCGTTGGCACGCGGGTATTGAACCTTGTTGCGGCTGGCAAGCGAGTTACTCTGGACCTCTCAGGCCCCCTCAATCAACTTCCCGACGAAGAATTGATCATCGCCCTGGCCCAGATTGTCTACACCATGTCAGAAGGTTTCTATATCCGCGAAGTCATCATCAAGATTGACGGACAAAATGTGGAGTGGCCGCGTCAAGATGGCACACGCAAGAGTGATCCATTGACCATCTTCGATTATCCGACGGCAGCAATCACCAGTCAGCCGGCATATCCGGGAATCATCTCTACTGAGTCTGTCGCCTAGTCGTTAACTGCAAGAACTCCACGAAAATTCTCAGCCAAAAAATACATCAGCCACATCACGGAACAAATCCAAGTCCACGGTGCGAACTCGACCTACGACGTCTTTCAGTGGAATGCGAGTGATCTGGGAAGATCGAAGCGCCACCATTTGCCCAAATGCTCCCGCATGAACGGCATCAATAGCGCCAAGGCCAAACCGTGTCGACAGAATTCGATCATAGGCGCTGGGTGTTCCGCCCCTTTGAACATGTCCGATCTGGACTACACGAGCCTCATACTCGGTTCGCTTTTCAATTTCTCCGGCGATCAATACGGCGATCCCTCCGTAACGGGGGCGACCTAGAAGGTCTTTTTCATAGCGAGGCATTTCCATTGTTCCAGGTATTGGACTGGCCCCTTCCGCCACGACGATCACTGAGGCATAGCGTCCTCGATTGTGCCGTGCCGCCACAGTTTCTGCCACTTCAGCTATATCAAAAGGGACTTCTGGAATCAGGATCATCGTGGCCCCACCGGCGATGCCGGCATAAGCAGCAATCCATCCCGCATCACGGCCCATCACTTCAATGACCATCACCCGGTCGTGACTTTCCGCAGTGGTGTGCAATCGATCAATAGCATCGGTCGCTATCTGCACTGCAGTGTGAAACCCGAAAGTTAGATCTGTCCCATAGACATCATTGTCAATAGTTTTAGGCACACCGACGATCGGCAGTCCGATTTGGTCGAAAATTAATGAGGACACGGACATCGAGCCATTTCCTCCGATCACGATCAAAGCTTCCAGATTCAAATTTTGAAAGCACTGTTGGAGTAGATCCATGCCATCCGTGTGATCGAGCGGACTACCACGCCGAGTCCCAAGGATGGTTCCACCTCGAGGTAGGAGACCGCGAACTGCAGAGGTATCCAAGGGGATGAAGCGTTCCTCCATTACGCCATCCCAAGAATCAAGAAATCCTAGGAATTCATCACCATGCTG
Source organism: Actinomycetota bacterium (assembly GCA_046049015.1). Taxonomy (GTDB): domain Bacteria; phylum Actinomycetota; class Acidimicrobiia; order Acidimicrobiales; family Ilumatobacteraceae; genus Casp-actino8. Next base: position 3,787 of record JBJOFA010000008.1, read on the forward strand.
AGTCTCTCCCTTACGCACGATGGCGCGAATAACCGCATTCAGCCCGGGGCAATCTCCCCCTCCGGTGAGAATTCCGATTCGCACTTGATCAGCCTAGACATGAAACAATGGGTGCATGGCTTGGGATGCAAAACGCGAAGTCCCGTGGGGTCGACTCTTCCGAGAATGGTTGGTCTATGCCACGGTTATGGTTCTGGTCTTCGTGGTATTTCTCCGCGACACCGTAACTGGAGGCTCAATTCTTGGACTTGCGGCATCATTTCCCATGTATCTCGGCTTTGGCTACGTTTTGGCAAAATTTGGCTACCAGCGAAAGACCCTCAAAGGTTTGCGATCGGAAATTCCAACCCGCAGAACGTTGGAATCATCGCCCACTCAACAGCAACGTGACCGACCATCGCCGACCCGCCGCACGTCAACTGGGCCATCGCAGCATCGCCCCGCCAACAAACCGAAACGTCGCTGACAATGCCCTTAGTCAGTTCCTCGGACCGCCAACTACCAGCGACGGAATTGGAGACGTTAGGGAACGAGCGACCCGAGTACGTCTTAGCCATTGATGCCGGTACAACAGGCGTTCGTTGCCGTGCAGTTTTTACTGATGGGCGTCCCAGCATCTCGTCGTACCGCGAGTTCACTCAGTACTTTCCGCAACCCGGTTGGGTGGAACATGATGCCAACGAGATTTGGCAGGCGGTAATCACCACTTTCAACGATCTGGTGGAGCGCCTCGGTCCTCCAACGGTGATTGGTATCACCAATCAGCGCGAAACAGTGGTGGCCTGGGACCGCTCCACAGGCATACCGCTCCGACGGGCCATTGTCTGGCAGGACCGTCGTACCGCCGATGTTTGTGCCTCATTAGAAGAATCCGGATATCTCCCGCGAATACGAGCAATCACCGGACTTGTTCTGGATCCCTATTTTTCGGGCACCAAGATGGCTTGGATTTTGCGAGAGATGAGCGATGCGAAGCAAGTCCTTCCCACCAGCCTGGCCCTAGGCACAATTGACTCGTGGATTCTTTGGAACCTCACTGGGGGAGAAGTATTTGCCACTGATCCCTCCAATGCCAGCCGCACCATGTTGATGGATCTCAACTCGGTGACCTGGAGTTCAGAAATGTGCGATCTCCTCGAGGTTCCACTCCGCGCTTTGCCTGAGATCAAACCCTCCTGCGGCCTCTTCGGATATACAAATATCTCCGATCTTCCTAAAGGAATTCCTATATCAGGAATTGCCGGAGACCAACAGGCCGCCCTTTTTGGCCAGGCTTGCTTCTCCCCCGGTATGGCCAAGAACACCTATGGCACCGGAAGTTTCATTTTGATGAATATTGGGACCTCCTGCCCGCCCCCTATTGATGGACTCTTGACCACTGTGGCTTGGAGTATCGCTCAACCAGACGGGTCGACCATCACCACCTATGCCCTCGAGGCTTCCATTTTTGTTACGGGAGCGGCGGTCCAATGGTTACGCGACGGTCTTGAACTTATTTCTTCATCCTCAGAGATCGAACCTTTGGCTTTATCGGTACCTGACAACGGTGGAGTCATGTGCGTGCCGGCCTTCGCCGGACTTGGGAGTCCATGGTGGGATCCGTATGCCCGAGGCGCCATTCTCGGTATCACCCGGGGAACCAATAGAGCCCACTTGGCACGCGCTGTTATCGAATCGATGGCGCTGCAAACTCGAGATGCCCTCGAAGCCATGCAAAAGTCCAGTGGCCAAATCTTTGCTGAACTGCGCGTTGATGGCGGAGCGTCGGTGATGAATCTCTTGTTACAAATCCAAGCCGATCAATTGGGAATAGCGGTTCGACGTCCTCAGGATCAAGAGACAACAGCTCTTGGTGCGGCCTATCTTGCCGGATTGGCCCATGGGCTCTGGCCCGACCTGGCCTCGATCTCGGCCCATTGGATCGAGGAATCTGTATTTCACCCGGCTCCGGAAAACTCAGCGGAAAAAGTCGCGGCCAATGACCTTCATCGTCAATGGTTGAGTGCCGTCTCACGCTCTCGGGATTGGGCTAACCACTCCTAAGGTCAGGGACCGATCGAGCCTCTGATCAGAGGTCGTTGCTCGACCACTCAGAACGGCTTCAACGTCGCACCGACGATGCGGGCAATTAACTCCAAATGGCGACGCTCTCTCCAGCGAAAGGTGCCCCGCTGTCTTTGACAGACAATGACAGCATCGATGTCGGGAATCAAAGCCCAAGCCAAATCTCCCAAAGTTGCTTGCCCGGAGTCACCGTTTTCCAAATGCCGAGTCCCATCCAAAAAGGCCACCACCCAGGCGAGATCAGGAACTTCACCTGAGGTCGCCACCGGGTCTCGCGAACCTTGATGCAAAACGGCGCACCACTCTCCTTCCAACATGTAACGAACCTGACTGCACATATCTTGCAGACGTTCCTCGGGGAGAGCTTCCATGATCTTGGCGGCCACTTCTAAGGCCAACACGCTTTGATCGGAACGGTCCGGTGCGACGGCGTGAACATCCTCAATCGCCACACCCTCGACTGATGAGATCTCTGCGATCATGCCATCGACGAGATCTGCATGAGGTAGAGCAACTAGCAACTCGTCAATTGCCATACCTGCCCCGCGCTCAAGAATTTCAATTCCGATGACGTCACCAGAGGTCTTACCGATTGCCGTCGCCACCCGGCCCAGGGTTCCTGGCATGTCCGGCAGCCAGAGGCGCACGATAAAAGTCGGCACGATATGACTAGCCCAGTTTGGGAAGTCCGCGCTTCAAATTGCGCAGGCCCTGGGCGATGCGTTGCTCATTTTCGATGAGTGCAAAACGCACGAAACCCTCTCCGCCAGGACCAAAGCCCATACCCGGCGACAAAGCAACTTCACATTCCTTGACCAAATGCGAGCAGAATTCCACCGAGGACATCTCTTTATAGGGTTCGGGAATTGCGGCCCATACAAACATTGATCCCTTTGGTTTGGGAATGTCCCAGCCAATACGGCCAAGTCCGTCAATGAGAGCATCGCGGCGACTTTGATAGATAGCGCAGACCTCTTCGGGATAGTCGGCCGCCTCGTTCATGGTCACGGTCGCCGCAATCTGCACTGGCTGGAACGTGCCATAGTCGAGATAGCTCTTCAACTTCACCAAGGCCTGAACTACGTCGCGGTTACCAGCAAGGAAGGCCACTCGCCATCCAGCCATCGAAAAACTCTTGGTCATGGAGTACAACTCAACGGCGCACTCCTTGGCTCCTTCGGCTTGGAGAATTGACGGCGGCTCATAGCCGTCAAAACCCACATCGGCGTAGGCAAAGTCGTGGACCACGATCATGTCCCGTTCGCGACAAAAGTCCACCACGCGTTGCATGAACGGAAGATCAACACATGAACCAGTTGGATTATGAGGGAACGAAATCACTAAGACCCGTGGCTTAGGCCAGCCCACGTTGTAGGCCGTCTCGAGGCTTTCAAAGAAGTCCCCGGCGAAATCGGATTGCACGCGCGGATCAGACAAACTGCGCATAGGAACCTGACGTAAGTCGGCGCCAGCAAAGAGCGGACCATAAATATGAATCGGATAACTGGGACTTGGAACAATTGCCGCGTCGCCACGGTCAAGAAGCACCCACATCAAGTGGCTGAATCCTTCCTTTGATCCAATCGTGTTGGTGATCTCCAACTCTGGATCCAATTCCACATTCCATTTACGGCGATAGAGGTCTGCTGCCGCTTCTCGCAATTTGGGGAGTCCGCGCGACATTGAATATCGATGGTTCTTGGCCATGTGAGCGGACTCACACAACTTCTCGACGGCAATAGCTGGAGAAGGAATATCAGGATTACCAAAACCCAGATCGACAACGTCCACACCGGCGCGCCGGGCCTCGATCTTCAAGTTGTTGATGATCGTAAAGACATATGGCGGGAGGTTGGTAATACGCCGGAATTCCATGGGAAACGACGCTACTTGCTCGGCCTCAAAGATGAGTGATGATTATGGGATTTGAATTAGGGCCTAAGTCCGGCCAACAGCGCCGCTCCGACCGCTCCGGCCCGTTCATCTAGGCTGGCCACCACGATTTTCGGCTGGGGACGCAGGTGTGGGGCGTACAACAGAGCGACAAAGTTGTCCTGGACCGTTTTGAAAAACAAAGGTGCCGTACGCGTCACTCCCCCGCCGATCACAATGACCGAAGGATCAAAAATATTGGTGAGATTGGCCAGACCGAGGGCCACCCAATGGGCAAATTCTCGAAAAATTTCTTGGGCCTGTTCATCGCCTTGCGAGGCCAGGCGAGCGAGATCGGCGCCACGAACCTTTCCCGGACCAAAGACCTGATCGGCCCGAGACTCAAGGGCCGAGCCGGAAGCAAAGCGTTCCCAGCAACCTCGTTGCCCACACGGACACTGTGGCCCCTCAGGATCAAGAACCATATGGCCAATTTCGCCAGCAAAACCGTGAGCACCTCGTACCACCGTGCCGTTGGCGATAATGCCTCCACCAATTCCAGTACCCAAGGTGACCATCACCATGTCTTGGAGTCCCTCTCCAGCACCGGTACGCCACTCGGCAATAGCGGCGCAGGTGGCATCATTGTCTACCCAAACTTGTCTTTCTAAACGGGCTTCGAGTAGATCTCGAACTGCCAGGTCCGCCACTCCCGTCAAGTTCGGCGAAGCCCGCACAATCCCCGAACGCGTGACCAACCCAGGCATACCGACCCCAACGGGGATGCCTAATCCTTTTGGACTGACGCCAAGTTGAGTTTCTAAGTCGGCAACCACTTCAGCAATAACAGCCACCACGCCCCCGGGACCTTCAGGGGATTGATCCGGTGTCGGCCGACGAACTTCAGCAACAATTTTCCCCTCAGACCAGACGACGCCGAGACATTTGGTGCCCCCAACGTCAACGCCGATAGCGAATTGAGCTTCTGCGGGATGAAGGGACGAGTTCACACGCGTCGCAATTCAAAGGACGTTAGCTGGCTGATTCGGCGCGAACTTTTAACTCGCGTACCGTATTCAAAATACGCACCTCGGCTCGACGCTTGACAAATCCGGGAAGTGGAACAATGAGTTCGATTGACAGGTTGTACGTCAACACCACATTGCCGTTGGAATCAGGGGCGAACATGTAAGCCCCGTCCACAGCTCGCATAATGTCACCCTTGATCATTCTCCACGCCAGCCGATGGGGGGCTGCACTAAAATCGTAGGCCAGGGTGTAGTGAGTACTGCGCCCAAGGGCCGACGTACGGTATTCCACTTCGATGGGTTGTCCTTGATCATCACGGGCGACCACCACCGCTGACTTCACATCTTTGGCCCAATCTGGATATCGCTCGAAGTCGGTGGCAATATCCCAACATCGTTCATGAGGGGCCTTGATCGTGATGGTCAGCGACGCTGTATCAGCCATGCTCTAGTTCTAGCGCAGAAGGACCACTCCGTCGGTCATTGCCTGGTGACACGTGGCGGAAAGTCCCCGTGAGTCGAGGCCCAAAGACCATTGAGTCCAAGACCCAACAATGGCACCAAAACCCCAAAAGCCAAAGTTGATCCAGGGCTAGAACCCCCGTCAGCGCCAGGGTCAGGAGTTGATCCCCGAGCCAGGGCGGTCACCAAAGCGATAGTTGTCTGAGCCAACAAACAACTATTCATGACCCATTTCACCCGTCTTGGAATTGCTGATCCAAGCAAGAAATAGAGTTCAGCCACTGACATCTCATGGGTTCGGCTCCGCTGGACTGCAGTCCAATAGCCCCAGATGAAGGCCACTACTCCCCCGGAGAAAAGAATCAAGGCCACTACGACGCCCTGAACTTTGGAGATACCTTCAAATACCAAAGCAGCCACCACTGCTGACAGCGCAAAAAGAATGGATCCGGCGATATTCGTATTGATGATCCATAGACCGCTTTGCTTTTCTGGGGTGTCGTTCATTAGTTCACCTTCAACACTCGACCCAGACGTTTCGACAATACGTCATAGGAAAATTCACTGACGGCTCGATCACGACCGGCGCGACCCATGGTCTCGCGCAGTGCTTGATTGCTGAGCAACTCGTCAAGGTAAGTAGCGGCGGCGTTGGCATCTTGGGGATTACTGAGTACGAAACCAGTTTCACCGTGGGCCACGGCTTCGGCTGCACCGCCACTTGAGCCGGCAATTTGCGGCACACCACAAGCGGCCGCTTCGAGGTACACAATGCCAAAACCCTCCTGCTCTAAGCCGGCCCAGCGGTTACGACACAACATGATGGAAACATCAGCACATCCGTACAAACGAGGTAAGTCCTCATGAGGCACACGTCCGAGAAATCGAACCGGGGCATTCATTTCTTTAGCCAACTTCTCAAGACGTTCACGATCCCGACCAACCCCAGCTATGGCCAATACGAGATGAGGGCGCGTTCGGCCTAAAAGGGCCGCGGCGCGAATGGCAGTGTCGAACCCTTTACGAGGTACCAGTCGACTTACTCCGAGCACGACTTCCGCATTGTCATCAAAACCAAAATCTGCTCGAGTCTGTTGATGCTCACTACGGGTCAATGGACGAAATCGTTCGGTATCTACGCCCGGTGGAACCACTGTCAGTTCCAATGCGCGACCGGCAGCCCGTTCAGCTTCGGCGGCGGGGTAACCACCAGCAGCCACGATGTGTTCAGCGCCGCGCAAAACCCGACCGAGAACTTGTTTCGACATCGGAAGCCGTCCCGGCACAGTGATCTCGGCTCCGTGTAAGACCACCATGTATGGAAGCGACAAAGATTTGCCAACAATGCCGAGGGGTACTGCGGGGTCCAACACGACAAAGTCAGCCCCAACCCGACGGGCCATCTCATCGATACGACGCACCATCCAAGGATGAGGCAAAAGAACCGGCTCGCGGACCCGTTCAATGAGATACGGCTGTGATGCATCAAAAGCCTGGGCCTCGGCGTGGGGACTGGTCAAGACTGCAAATGATTCTGCAGGAAGACGACGCCACCATTCCCAAAGCAAGGATTGGATACCCCCGATCTTGGGGGGAAAGTCATTGGTAACAAGAAGGTGCTTCACCGAGGAGGTTCCATCCCTGACGACAACTCGGCTTGCTCGTACCTGACTGGCACCTCGTCCCACCTACGCAACTCGTCTTGTACCTCAATGCTGAGGTCTGACGACATCAATTCTCGAACCGAGTTCATTCCCAATCGGGCACTGGCCCAGACGGCATGAGCGCGAAGGTACTCATCATCGTGCGCCAGGTACTTTTCGATCGTGCGTCGCACTCGCTCACTCAGCGGTACTGGCGCCACATTGCCCAGGATAATGAGCGCATTACGGCGTAGCCACTTTGGATCACGATCAGCGATGTACCAGCGTCCGAAGGTTTCAAGCAATGTTTGGTTGTCATTTTCCAAAAAGGCAAAGAGATCGACTCCCAAATTCCAAACTTCCTTTGAGGACTCCGGCGTTGACCCAACCGAAGTGCTTTGATGACGACTGAGGAAACGAACATTCGGTGGACACGTTTCCTGACAATCGTCACATCCGTAAATGCGATCGCCAAGGGCGACGCGAAATTCGAAGGGAAACGTACCCCCCTTTTGCACCAGCCAGGCCAAACAACGACGGGCGTCGATTACTCCGTCGGCCACGATCGCTTGGGTGGGACAGGCGTCGATACAGATTCGACATGTTCCGCAGCCATCGGGAACTCTTCGCTCGGTTGGTTGCAACAAAGCCGTGGTCACCACGGATCCCAGCACATACCAACTGCCTCCACCCGGCAAAAGAATATTGGAACTTTTACCGAACCATCCAAGACCGGCCTTCCAAGCCACTTCGCGATCAACCAGGTTATTTTCATCAACGAAAACCGAGGCTTGGTGCCCATCAGCACGCAGTCGTTCAGCGATCAGCTCCAAAGACTGCCGAAGCGCCGAGTAATGATCTGCCTGGGCATACTTAGCAACTCGGGCCCGCAATTCCATTTTGATGTTGGAAATTTCGACGGACCTTTCGACCGAACTTTCAGGCTCATCTCCGTATCGTCGGGCTCCAACAATCACTGAGCGGGCCTCAGCCAAGGCCCGACTGGGATCAGTGGAGCGTTCTGGATTTCGATAGGTGAATTGCATGGTGTCGGACAATCCAAGATCGCGTCGTCGCTTCAATTCGGCCCGAGCTCGATCCAAGACCGAAGAATCACAGATACCAATTCGATCCAATCCCACTGAACGCCCGTAGTCCGACAGGGTCTCTTCGTAGTTTGAGGAGTGATCAGATGTGGACACTAACAACGTCTCTATCGGGCTTTTGGTCTCATGGCACGGCTCGATGTCGCAAGGTGGGCACCAGGCCAACTTCTGCGAGCAACTTCATGGCCCGCAGTTCGGCAAGATCGAAAACCACCGCTGAGGTTTGGGGGCCGCATTGCGTTATTGGCTCATCGGAGCACAAATAGGTCACCATGCACTCAGCACAGTGGGCGGATTCGAACATAACGCAGGTGCCACAATCGATAATGACGGATGTAGGTGAATGTTCCATACCTGAACTTTGCCCATGGGGTGTGGCAAAGTTTCCGCCGAGCCAACCTTTTGGACCGACCTCTTATGAGGTTTTAGGTTCTTTCGTCTGCGCTGGAATCCTGATCTCGTCGCCGGGGACGATGACCACCGATTGGTCGGGCCAGCCGTTGACCAGCAATAACGCCGAAACTTCCACGCCCCATTTGTCGGCAATCTTCGAAATACTGTCGCCGGCTTGGACAATGTAGGTTCCTTGGCCCGGTCCGGGCGGGGCTGAGGTGGTCTCTACCGGCAGAGGAAGTCCGGGCAAGGTCGTGGTCTGTAATGCGGAGGCTGGGATGAGAACGGTCTCACCAACAATGAGCGAGTGCAGCACACCTTCGGGCCAGTTGTTATAACTCGCCAGTTCTTCGGGGTTCATCTTGTACTGAGCAGCGATTCCGTACACCGAGTCCCCGGCTTTGACGGTGTAAACAACCGGTGGCGGCTGAGTATTGGCAACATCGGGAGTGGTCACCACTGCCGGCGGCGTGGTGGCGTAATTGGTAGACGTCAAAGGTCTCAGGGTGGTAATGGTGGCCCCAGGATCACTCCCACAAGCACTGACAGCCACGACTGAGATCAGGACCACCGTCGCTGATGCCCGGATCTTCGCCAATGATCTTTGCAACCCGAACACGTCCGACAATCTAGGTCCCTTCGGGCGTCTGTACATGACACTCGGTATGGAAAGTGCCACAAAAAGACCTCGAATGCAGGGGCGATGCAATGATCACATCAAGGGCCGAGCTGAAGGAGGAATCGGGGCTGGCAGGGTCGTTTCCCCCATCAGAAATTCATCCACACCAGCAGCGCAGGCTCGACCCTCAGCGATGGCCCACACAATCAGGCTCTGGCCCCGACCCATATCGCCCGCCACGAAAATACCGGGGACACTGCTCGAATAGGAGTCGTCTCGCCAGATATTGCCGCGTTCATCCAGCAGAACCCCGAGCTGATCCAACCAGGAACCCTTTTCCGGACCGACAAAGCCCAAAGCTAAGAACACGTAATCGGCGGGAATCTCTCGTTCCGTACCCGGCACCTTGGTCAGAGTCCCGTTCTCCATCACTACTTCGTGGATCAACAGAGCGCGCACATGACCTGCTCCGTCGTCGACAAATGACTCAGTTCCGACGCTGTACAGACGTTCTCCACCTTCTTCATGCGCCGAGGTGACCTTATAGACCATGGCGAATTGGGGCCACGGGTTGGCTACGCCCCGTTGCTTGGGTGGCTCAGGCATAATTTCCAACTGAGTGACGGAGAGCGCCCCTTGACGATGAGAGGTACCTAGGCAATCTGCACCAGTGTCGCCGCCACCGATGATCACAACGTGCTTGCCGTGAACATCTATCGGAGACTTCTCTAAATCACCCTCCTGGACACGGTTCGACAACGGCAGATACTCCATGGCCTGATGGATCCCGGCGAGTTCACGTCCGGGAATGGGTAAGTCCCGCCAGGCCGTGGCCCCACAGGCCAAGACCACCGCGTCATGAGAAGCCATGAGAACATCAAGATCAATGTTCTGACCCACTTCGGCATTGGTACGGAACTCGGTTCCTTCAAGCTCCATTTGTGCAATCCGACGGTCGAGATGACGCTTTTCCATTTTGAATTCCGGGATGCCGTAACGCAGCAGTCCGCCAATTCGATCGGCACGCTCCAAAACCACCACATCATGACCGGCTCGAGTTAATTGCTGAGCGACCGCTAGTCCAGCCGGACCCGATCCAATCACTGCGATCCGTCGGCCAGTTTTCACACTCGGCATCTGCGGTGTAACCCAGCCCTCGTCCCAAGCCCGATCAATGATTTCCACTTCAACTTGTTTGATAGCTACTGGATCGGCGTTGATACCCAAGACACACGCTGATTCACATGGAGCCGGACAGAGGCGACCGGTAAATTCGGGAAAGTTATTGGTGGCGTGCAACCGGTCAATGGCCTCACGCCAGTTGTCTCGATACACGAGGTCGTTCCAATCAGGGATGAGATTTCCTAATGGACAGCCGTTATTGCAGAACGGAATTCCACAATCCATACAGCGTCCCGCTTGCAACTTCAACTTGTCATCGGCAAAGGGCTCATAAACTTCTCGCCAGTCGCGTAAGCGAACAGGCACCGGACGATGAGATGGCAGCTCCCGTTCCCATTTCAAAAAGCCAGTTGTCTCACCCACGGGCGGCCTCCATCACTCGATCTAAGGTTTCTTGTTCATTCAGACCTTCACGGCGCGCTTCGGTCATCACTTCAAGAACCCGCTTGTAATCCTGAGGCATCACTTTGCGGAAGTTGCTACTTTCAGTTTCCCAGCGCTCCAAAATCCCTGCCGCCACTGGACTCTCCGTCTCTTGA
>JBJOFA010000009.1:0-12889 GCA_046049015.1 Actinomycetota bacterium
ACGACTGGATTTCGATCAGCCCGTTCCCGATGAACTCATTCGTGAATGTGTGGCAATGGCTATGCAATCACCGTCTGGCTCGAACAATATGACCATGCAATTCGTGGTGGTTCGGGATCCGGCCAAGAGAGCCGCAATTGGCGAGGTGTATCGCCAGTGTTACTCGATGTATCAGCAAATGGATGGGGTCTACATCCGTTCCATTGATAAGGGTGATGAAATTGAAAACGCCCAACAGCAGCGATCCGCAGATTCCGCTGACTTTCTTGGCGAAAACATGGGTCGGGCTCCGGCATTGGTCATCGCCTGCAACAAGGGTATGCGGACCGACGCCACGGGTGGAATGGGCATGATGGTTTCATCGGTCATGGGCAATGTTTTGCCAGCTATGTGGAGCTTCATGTTGGCAGCGCGAGCCCGAGGACTGGGCACCTCCTGGACCACTGTCCATCTCATGATGGAGCAACAAGTGGCGGAGATTTTGGGTATCCCCTACGACACTGTGCAGCAGGTTTGCCTCTCGCCGTTGGCTTTCACCAAAGGAACTGATTTCAAGCCGGCGGCGCGACCGTCACCTGATTCAATTCTCCATTGGGACAGTTGGTGATTGGCGTTGCCCATATCTCCTAACCTTCGCCAACTGGCACTGGCAGCCAAAGGCTTCATGCCAGGAAACGAAGGGGATGCGTTACACGCTGCTGCTCTCATGACCCAGGGTTTGGCAGCTGAACTTCCTTTTGTGGAGATTGGTACCTATTGCGGACGCTCGACGATCTGGCTGGCCGACGCGGCCCGCCAGTGTGGAACGGTTCTTTTCACCGTGGATCACCACCGTGGTTCAGAAGAGAACCAATTGGGTTGGGAGTGGCATGATCCGTCTCTAGTAGATCCCGTTACCGGCAAGATGGACACTCTTCCCATTTTTCGCCACAACGTTTTTCAAGCCGGACTTGAACAGTGGGCGGTAGCGGTGATTGGCGAGTCGCCGACCGTGGCCCGGTATTGGACGTCACTGGTGGCGTTCTTGTTTATCGATGGTGGGCATGGTGTTGAAGTGGCCCGAAAGGATTATCAGGGCTGGTCCAAGTTCGTGGCTCCTGGCGGAATCCTGGCCATTCACGATGTCTTCACCGATCCTGCACAGGGAGGGCAGGCCCCGTACGACGAGATCTACCGGCCGGCGATAGAGAGCGGTCTCTTTCAAGAAATCAGTGCCGAGGGAAGTCTGAGGATTCTTCGCCGCAACTAGCTATTAGTTATGGCCGTTGTTGCGGTCGTTAGTTCCGGCCGTTGTTACGGCCGTTGGGCGGCCCGCAAACCGGCCCAAGCCAAGTCACTCACTTGTCGGGCAATGATGACGGCATCGAAGTTGCCACCCTGTCGTACCAAACGACGTGATACACCCTCGGCTAAACCGACGATGGCGTGAGCCAGGGTTCGTCGATGCTCGGTATCGATGTCAGCAGTGATTAAGGGCTCAATGGCATCGGCAACTTTAGAGGTAAAGCGCTCCACAGCTTCACTGAATTCAGCATCGCGACGCGAGCCGCCACCAAATAGCAGGGTGAAAGCGGCGTTGTCGCGACGAACCCATTCGAAGTAGGCGAGGAATCCGATTTCCGTTCGTCTACGACCGCTGCTTTCAGCGATGGGAGCAGCGGTAATAGCAGACATGAGGCGGGAGCCGGCTTCGTCAATGAGGGCCAGATAAAGATCTCGTTTGGAGTCGAAGTGTTGGTACAGAACCGGTTTGGTAATTCCCGCCGCTAAAGCCACATCATTCATCGAGGAGTCATGAAAACCTTGAGAGGCAAAGACTCCCATGGCAGTTTCCAGAAGTTGTTCCCGACGAGCGGCAGCCGGTAATCGCATTGACATGAATTCGTACCGTATCGCTGGACGGAGCCAGTGCCTTTAGCGCTGACTCTGATCCGGGCCCGGATCCTCTTTTTCAGCCGCTTTGATGGCGTAACCAAGCACGATGGCTGGGGCAAGAAGGATGGAGCCCATGACTAATGAGGCCGTGATAAGAGCGGCAAAAGTACCCGAGAAGTTGGTGGTGAAAGCCACGACAAAGAGAGCCATGGCGATGAGATAGAAGAGATAGCCCATGCGATTGGCTCGCTGAGTCCACACCGCAATGAGTTTTCGGCGACGTCGGACGGGGTCGTCATTGGGCGCCGTTGATTTGTTCATTGCTTGAACCTTCGCAGATAAAGGTTCATCTCTAAAAGTCGGAACGCTACGGTGGGGGATATGTCACCTCGGATTGAATGGTTTGGCGAATTCGAGAATTGCGCCATGATCATTCTTGACCGTCCGGAAAAACGTAATGCAGTGGATATGGCGACGCTGATTGAACTTCGGCAGTTGTTGAAAGAAGTACAAGTTCGCCAAGTTCGGGTGGTGGTATTGGCCGGCGCAGGTCCAGCCTTTTGCAGTGGGGCCGACTTGGATGGAGTGGAACTAGGAGAGTTCACTGAGACATTGGCGTCGGTACTTCAGGATATTTCGGATCTTCCGTGTCTGACTGTGGCTCTGATCGATGGTCCGGCGCTTGGTGCTGGAATGCAGTTGGCTGCGGCTTGTGATCTTCGAGCGGCCACCGCCGGCAGCTCAATAGGAATTCCTGCGGTCAAATTGGGACTCGCAGTCGATCTATGGACTATCGAGCGAATTGGCCGTGAAGCCGGCTGGAATGTAGCCCGTCGAATTTTGCTCACCGGCGAGGCCCTTTTGGCCGAAGATTTAGCCGGCCAGTTTGTCCATCGCATCATGTCCAAGGACCGGTCTCTCGATGAATGTCGACAATGGTGCGAGCAGTTGAGTTCTTTAGCGCCGCTCTCGGTGCGTGCCCACAAATTGGCTATCGCCCTGGCCTCGGCGGGGCCCGGGACTGAACGAGATGAAGGCCTCATCGAAAATGCGCGTTTGGCGGCCTGGGCCAGTTCCGATGCTGCCGAGGGCCGTCGAGCGTTTCTTGAAAAGCGGGCCCCCCGTTTCACCGGACACTAATTTTCAGACTCCTGGAACCAGACTCCTCAGTACATCACTCGGGTCATTCATCCCATTCAATTATCCCAATGATTAATCACGGTCATTGATAGTCCTAAGGGGCTCATTATGATCCGAACATGGAACGGTCCCCAGAGTTAGGTTCAGATTCAACGTCGGACTCGGCGTTGGGGTTAGGTTCATTCGACTTGATTGTGCGTCAAGCCACGCTGGTTGATGGAACCAAGGCCCCGGCTCGAGTTGCTGATGTAGGTATCAAAGACGGAAAAATCGCCGCTATCGGTGACGCCAGTCGGGGTGGTCGTCTCGAGGCCCGGGCCGGTCGTGAGGTTGATGCCACCGGTTTGCTTCTGACACCGGGGTGGGTGGATATTCACACGCACTATGACGGTCAAGTCACCTGGGATCCTGAAGTGACGCCCAGTTCTTGGCACGGAGTCACCACATTGGTGATGGGCAACTGTGGAGTTGGCTTTGCTCCGGTGAAGCCAGGGGGCGAAAAATTCCTCATTGAATTGATGGAAGGTGTGGAGGACATTCCAGGAACGGCATTGAGCGAAGGAATCGATTGGTGCTGGGAAACCTTCCCGGAGTATTTAGATGCTGTTGATGCCATGCCGCGAGTTCTGGATGTGGCTGCTCAGGTTCCTCACGCAGCATTGCGGGCCTACGTCATGGGCGACCGGGCCCACGAAGAACCTTCGGTTGATGAGATCGCCCAAATGGCTGTCTTGACCGAAGAGGGTCTACGGGCTGGGGCCGTGGGTTTTTCAACTTCCCGGACGATTTTGCATCGCTCCAAACATGGTTTAGTCCCTGGCACCCACGCGGTACCCGATGAATTGATTGCCATTTGCGATGCCATCGGGCGCGTGGGTCACCGAGTCGTGGAAATGGTGGGAGATGATGGTCCCAATGAAGCCGCTGATGGTTGGCTTGGTGACGTTGCTCGTCGAACTGGCGCCACGGTGACTTATGCCTTGGCCCAAAACCCTGGTCAGCCTCAGGGCTATCGAGCTGCTCTTGAACAAGCCGAGAATCTTCTCAACGAAGGTCTACGGGTCGTTCCGCAGGTCAGTAACCGTCCCACGGGAATGTTGTTCGGGTTCCGATCGTCGCTTCATCCATTTGTGACTCACCCGACCTATCGAACCCTGCTTGATAAGCCGTTCGCCGAAAGGATCGCTGCTTTGCGCGACCCGCACATACGCCAACAGTTGGTGGAAGAGGGGCCAGGAACGGATAAGAGGATTGCGCTATCGCTCATGACTCGGTGGGATCAGATGTTTCCACTTGGAGATCCCCCGGATTACGAACCTCCGTATGAGTCGAGTGCCAAAGCCGAAGCGGCCCGTCGAGGTTGTCGTGCCGAAGAGGTGATGTTGGATTGGATGTTGGAAAAGGACGGTGAGGCCTTGATCTTCGTTCCGCTGGCAAGTTATTCGGATCACAATCACGATGCCATACGTGAACTCATGACTCATCCGACAACGGTGCTCGGCTTGTCTGACGGTGGTGCCCATTGCGGTCTCATCTGCGATGCCTCAATGCCGAGTTATCTTTTGACGCACTGGGTGCGCGACCGAAGTCGCGGTGAGCGTATTTCGTTGGAAGAAGCAGTGCACATGCAAACCCAACGAACTGCCGAGGTTTACGGGTTCAATGATCGAGGCAGTATCGAAATTGGAAAGCGGGCTGATTTCAATCTCATTGATTTTGATGCCCTGCGTCTTCATGAGCCAGAAATGGTCTATGACCTTCCCGCTCATGGGCGACGGTTAGTGCAAAGAGTCGATGGCTATCGGGCCACCTTCGTCAATGGGATTCAAACCTTTGCGGACGGTGAGCCGACGGGGGAGCGACCGGGACGTCTAGTGAGGGCTTCTTAAGACGAAACGTCGGATGTGGGTACATCCTGAGAAGTATCGTTACTCGCGGCGATCAGTCGATCACGGGCTCGGATAGAGCGCCCGATTCGCCAGACGATGAAGCCAATTCCCCCGGCCATTATCCCGAAGAGTAAGAACTGCTGCCATCCACCTCGATCACCAGGGCTGGTCGGTTCACGACCGCACCCGGGGAGAGGGTTGGAGCTGATGCATTGCGTGAGGTCCCGCTCAAGGTCCATGAAGTCATTGGGGACGTCTTCGTTAGTGGGGACCGCAGTGGAATCGGCGGCGACATCAGACCTGAGCCAGGTATTGGCCTGCACAGTGGCTGGAGCTTGGGCCCTAGCGATACCAGAAGATGTGGCCAGTACCAAGATCACGATTGAAATGAGTGCACGAGATGCAAAGGTCACTCAATCATCGTGCCACCTTTGGCTCCCAGGGCCGTAGTCGCTCGGGCGATATTCAGGTCCACGGCTACGATCATTTTGTGACTCAACGTCAAACAGTTCTCGTCGTCGATTTCGGAGCGCAATACGCCCAACTGATCGCCCGGAGGGTGCGGGAACATCGGGTGTACTCGGAAATCGTTTCCCATACCGTGACTGCTGAAGAAGTGGCTCGCCGGCAACCGCAGGCCATCATCCTGTCAGGAGGTCCTAAGAGTGTGCATGTGGAAGGGGCTCCTCGACTCGATCCCGGTTTATATGAGATGGGCATTCCAATTCTTGGCATTTGCTATGGAGCGCAACTCATTGCTCAACAGTTGGGTGGGGAAGTGTCCCGCGGCGAGCGTGGCGAATACGGCCGTACTCAAATGCAACAGATCGCGGGTACAGAGTCGTCCCTCTTGACGGCGTCCATGCCCCGGGAGCAGACCGTGTGGATGAGCCACTTTGACGCCATTTCGCGTGTTCCTCAGGGTTTCGTGGCTACAGCCTCCACACCCGAGGCGCCGGTTGCGGTTTTGGAAAATTCCGAGCGCCGCATTTGGGGGGTGCAGTATCACCCTGAAGTGGTGCACACGCCATTTGGCAATGCGCTCCTGGAACGTTTCCTCCGCAACTTGGCGGGCTGTGATGACTCGTGGAATATGGGGTCAATTCTTGAAGAGCAGATCGCCGCAGTCCGTCAACAGGTGGGTGACAAACGGGTGATCTGCGGTCTCTCCGGAGGAGTTGACTCCAGTGTTGCCGCCGCACTGGTGCACCAAGCCATCGGTTCGCAGTTGACCTGCGTGTATGTCGATACCGGTCTGATGCGTAAAGGAGAAAGCGCTCAAGTGGTGGAAACCTTCCGCCGCAACATGGGCATCGAACTGATTCATGTTGATGCTGGTGATCAGTTCTTTGATCGATTGCGGGGTCTCACCGAGCCCGAGTCGAAACGCAAAGCCATAGGTGAATTGTTCGTTCGCATTTTCGAGAACCACACCGGAGGGGTTACTGACGCCGAGTTTTTAGTACAGGGCACGCTGTATCCCGATGTCATTGAAAGCGGCGGCAGTGATGGCACTGCTGCAGTAATTAAGAGTCATCACAATGTGGGTGGACTTCCCGAAGATATGACTTTGCAACTCGTAGAACCACTGCGTTCACTCTTCAAAGATGAGGTACGTCGTCTTGGCAGTGAATTAGGACTGCCCGATGAGATTGTTTGGCGTCAACCTTTTCCGGGTCCCGGCTTAGGGGTGCGGATCATTGGCGAGGTGACCCCAGACAAAGTCGCAATTTTGCAAGAGGCCGACGCCATCGTGCGCGAAGAGATTCACCTTGCGGGATTAGATCGGGAAATCTGGCAGGCCTTTGCCGTCCTACCCGATATTCGATCGGTGGGGGTCATGGGCGATGAGCGGACCTACGGCTATCCGGCGATCATTCGCGCCGTGACCAGTGAAGACGCCATGACTGCTGATTGGGCGCGATTGCCGTATGACCTTTTGGACCGTATGGCCAGTCGCATAATCAGTGAGGTGCCTGGTATCAATCGGGTGGCCTATGACATCACCTCGAAACCACCGGGGACGATTGAGTGGGAATAGGTGAGTGGGAATAGGTGAGTGTGAGCAGGTAAGCGGGCTGAATTAAACCTTTAAGAGCGGGTACAAGTCACTACTTTTTAGCTCTTGGTCCCTTTGAACAGGGCTTTTGTCTTCTGAAGAGTCAGGGGCTGATCGTTTTAGGTCCTCGGCTTTGGCTAGCCTCTCTCAGGTCATGTCTGGCGCGTACCAAAACATTGCTTCCCGGGGTCGTTACCGATCGGCGGCTCTCAGAGTCACCCTGGCCTTGGCCTTGGCCTTTGGTGCAATCGGCTCGGGTTTGTTGACCCCGCCGGTACAGGCGGGATCGGTGGAATCGGCTCGCCGAAAGGTGCAGCAGATTGTCGATCAAATAGAAGCCGCCGAAGAAGAGGCTGACCGTCTCAGTGAGGAACTTCGAAGCACCGAGGACGATAAGGCCCGTCTCGAAGAAGAGATAGCGGCCACGTTGATCGATATTGAAGCTAAGAAGGCGGAACTCAGTGGGGTCGAGGCTGAAATGTCCGATCTGGCCATCGAGGCTTTTGTCGGCGGCGGTCGAACAGGGAGCCTGACCGGGCTGCTGTCTCCGGGAGGTGGCCCGAACGAATCGGTTCAGCGGCAGTATCTGACCGAAATCGCTCTCAATGTGGCGTTCGGCAACTCGGACAAACTCGACGCCCTCATCACGGACCTCAACGATCTGCAAAAGAAGTTGGAGCGAGATCGGAAACGAGCGGGGGAACTTGCTGAGCGTCTGGAAAATGATCGAGTAGCGGCTGAAGAGAAAATCTCGGAATATTTACAACTCAAGGCCAAAGCCGAGAAAGAACTCGGTAATCAGATTGCCGAAGAGCGAGCAAGGCGAGCCGCTGAGGCGGCGGCGCGGGCTCGAACTCAGGCCACTCAAGTAACTTCGCAGCGCAGTCGTGCCGCTTTTGATCCCGGTTCAGTGCCGCCCAGTAGTTCTCGTGGCGCTATCGCCGTGGCTGCGGCGCGAAGTCAAATTGGCGTTGCTTACCGTTATGCAACAGCTATCGAAGGCGTGTCCTTTGATTGCTCCGGCCTCACCATGTGGGCCTGGAGACAGGCGGGAGTGTCACTACCGCATCAGTCTCGTTTGCAATTTCAAGCTTCACCGAAAGTTCCTTTGGCCTATTTGGAACCCGGTGACTTGGTGTTTTTCTACACTCCCATCACTCACGTAGGCATCTACGTCGGCGACGGCCTCATGGTGGACGCACCGGGTGTGGGACGCGATGTGCGTTTGACCGCCGTGACGTGGAGCAAAGTTGTGGGCGCCACTCGCCCTGGCTGATATTTAGTTATTCGCCTGGGGGAGGCACATGACGTGGGCAACACTCAAGGGATAGATCTTGAACCAGTCTCAACTTGGCTGGTTGAGAACATCCCTGATGCCGTAAGGCCCTTTCAGTTTGATCTCATCGCTGGAGGCCGATCGAATCTGACGTATCTGGTCACCGACGGCAGGGGTGCTCAATTCGTTTTGCGAAGACCGCCATTGGGCCACGTTCTGGCGACGGCCCATGACATGGCCCGAGAGTTTCGCATCATCGAGGCGGTCGGTAAGACCGGTGTGCCGGTTCCTCAGGCCGTGGGACTGTGCCGAGACGAAGCCGTCAATGGGGCACCGTTCTATGTCATGTCATACGTCAAGGGAGTCGTTCTAGATAGTGCCGAGAAGGCGTCGCTGCTTGCTCCGGCATTGCGTCACGAGGCGTCAATGAATTTGATTGATGTGTTGGCCGATTTGCACGCCGTTGACGTCGATGCCGTCGGGCTTGGTGATTTGGCGCGACGCGACGGATACATCGAACGTCAATTGAAACGTTGGAGCACTCAATGGGAGAACTCCAAAACCAGAGAACTACCAGCCATTGATGAAGTACTGCGGAGACTTTCTCAGCAAATACCCCATCAGCAGGACGTGGTCATTGCTCACGGGGATTATCGATTTGGAAACTGTCTCACGGACGTCAGTTCGGGTCGCGTTGCCGCGGTCCTCGACTGGGAACTGTGCACCCTTGGTGATCCCCTGGCGGATCTTGGCTATCTCGGTGTCTATTGGAGTGACGGGCCGTCCAGTGCCTTACGCGCTAATGACCCGACTCCTGCTGGAGGATTCGCCAAGTATCGGGATCTGGTCAATCGTTATGCCGAACGAACCGGACGCGATGTGTCGGCAATTGATTATTACGTAGCCTTTTCTTGCTGGCGACTGGCGGTCATCAGCGAAGGGGTTTACGCCAGGTATCTCCATGGCGCTATGGGTGATCAAAGTGGAATTGATTTCGACACCATGAAATTGGGTCCTGAGGGATTAGCTGATCGGGCCCTTGAAGCAGTGAGGAGATTGATGTGAGTGTGTTAGGGAATGGGGGATCGCCAGTGGGATTAGCGGGTTGGTCTCATGGTTCATTGACGGCAGCGGGGATCACCCATGACACCTACCGACGCGGATCGGGTCCGGGAATTATCGTGGTGCACGAGATCCCGGGTATCACACCGGCCGTTTTGCGTTTCGCCAACGATCTCGTGGAGGCCGGGTTTACAGTCGTGATGCCCG
This sequence comes from Actinomycetota bacterium, assembly GCA_046049015.1. Taxonomy (GTDB): domain Bacteria; phylum Actinomycetota; class Acidimicrobiia; order Acidimicrobiales; family Ilumatobacteraceae; genus Casp-actino8. The sequence continues at coordinate 9,509 of JBJOFA010000009.1, forward strand.
ATCTGGTGGGAACTCCAGGCCGGGCACCTTCGGGACCGTATTTGGCCGCATCGCTGACCAAGGTGTGTATTTCACGCGAATTCATAACTATGGCTACCGGGAAAACTTCACCGATCATCGCCTGGTTGCGGGCACTGGGCCGACAGTTACACAGTGAAATTGGTGGCTCGGGAATCGGGGCTTTAGGAATGTGTTTCAGCGGAGGTTTCGCCCTTGGCATGATGGTGGACGATCACGTCATTGCGCCGGTTTTGAGTCAGCCCTCCCTGCCTTTCACGGTGGGCACTCAACGAGCTGCTGATCTCAACTTGTCACCCGATGACCAAGAAATTGTGGTTCGGCGAGCCCGTGAAGGCTGTGAAGTTCTTGGTCTTCGATATGTAGATGATCGTTTGGTGGGAACTCGATTCGAAACGTTGCGGCGACTACTTGGGGATGCCTTTATCGCGGTCGAATTGCCGTCGAACAAAAAGTCAGATCATTCCGTTCTGACCGAACAACGTCATGAGCCCAGTGTGCAAAAGGTGCTCGAATTTTTCGCCGAAAAATTGATGTAACCGAATTGACGTCATAGTCGAGTTTGCGTGTTACGTCAGCTCGAGGGAGAACTGAGGGTGTCGCCAAGAAGCCAAGGCCTGTTCCGGTTTACCTTTGGACTCGAGAAGATGGCGCACTAATAAACCTTTGGCGGCTTTGGCATCATGTCCCACTGTGCGTCCAGACTTATTCACAAAATTCACCACTATGTGACGTGAATTGGATGACTGTTTATCGCTGGAAACAGGTTGCCACGCGGCGCGATGTTCTTGTGGAAGTAGGTCAATGACAATGCGATCATTGAGCCAAGAATTGAGAACAGTTGATAGATGACTTCGCCACCAAGTGGAGACCTTGCCAATCTCAGCTAGTGATGTTCCCATTTTCAGTTTGTAGTCGGGAATGCTGTCATCGAATCCCGCTAATCCCAAGAGACCAGAAAAGATGACGACAGACTGTTGAGCCTGTTGTCTTGCCAGCGGCGACAATGTGGCCGGATCCAGGTGATCCCAGACCACGCCGGTGTACCGCTGCCAAGCCGGCAGAGTTGGTGCGCCGATGAGACGGGTATTGACATCACGGGCCCGCTCCAGATGGGCTCCGCTCACCCCGAGGATCTTGGAATCTCCGCCACCCAACTCGGCCAGACGATCCACAATGAGACGCCTTTGACGGCCAAGTTGCCGTCCGAACATTCCTGAGCCAGCGGTCCATTTCGGCGAGTGCCCCCCGGGAGCTTTCCCCTCCGAGGGTGGAAGCAGAATTGCCAAACCGGACCCAGGATGGACAAGAGATTGTGAGGGCACGGTCACCAGTCAACAGCACAGCATTCGAGCACGCAAAACGCTACAAAATGCCTTCGGGAGATACTCTGTTTCTATGCGTATACATGTAGATGCCGATAAATGCCAGGGACACAATCGCTGTTACGCCTTGGCCCCAGAACTTTTTGACGTTGACGACTATGGCAATGCCGTGGTCATCGGGGACGGGTCGGTCAGCCCCGATCTTGTCGAGCGCGCCAAGCTCGCAGTGGCGAACTGTCCTGAGTTCGCGATCTCAATTACCGAGTAAGGAGACTGCTCCATGGCTGCGTACGAAACCCCCACATCGATCTACGGACCGGTGACTGATTGGGCCACTGACTTTGATCATGCCGATCCCGCCTACAACCGGAATGCTCATCAGATCTGGGCAGACCTGCGGGAAAAATGTCCGGTGGCACACAGTGATCGGTACGGCGGCACGTGGCTTCCCGTCACCCACGAGACCGTGCGTGAGGTTGCTTATGACACCGAGAACTTCACCAGTCGCGCCGTTGTCGTGAGCACCACTGTGCCTGAAGACGAAGCACCCATTGGTGGAGCTCCTCCGATCACCAGCGATCCGCCATTCCACCACGATGCTCGGCGATTGCTCCTCCCGCCGTTTGCCCCGAAAAAGATCGCCGAATGGGAAGGCGAAGTTCGCACGTTGTGCCGCGACCTCCTTGATCGGATGCAAGCCAAGATCGAAGCAGGTGAGTCGATTGATGCTGCGCTGGATTACGCCCAGCACATTCCGGTCAATGTGATTTCCCGGATGCTCGGTTTTCCTCTAGAAGATGATGATCTCTTCCGCGAGTTCGTACACGACATCTTGGAAAGTATCAATGGAGAACCTGAGGAGCGGATTCGGTCCTTCGAACGAATTGATACGTATCTCTTGGCCCAGATTGAAGATCATCGCGCCAATCCCCGTGACGATCTGACCTCTTATCTCATGGATGTTGAGATGTACGGTGCCAAGCTTCCTGATTCCATGGTTGGCGGCGTCATTTTGCTGTTACTAGTTGCGGGAATCGACACCACCTGGAGCGCCATCGGTTCGAGTATTTGGCACTTGGCAACTCATCCAGACGATCGGCAACGTCTCGTGGCCGAACCAGAGTTGATGACCACGGCAATCGAGGAATTTCTCCGGGCCTATGCTCCGGTGACGATGGCCCGACTGGTGGCCAAGGATCATGATTTCCACGGCTGTCCCATGAAAAAAGATGAGTGGGTGCTGCTTCCGTTCCCAGCCGCCAATCTCGATCCCGCTGAATTTGCTGATGCGGACCAGGTTCTCATCGATCGCGAGGAAAATCGTCATGCCGCCTTTGGTCTGGGCATTCACCGTTGTCTGGGTTCAAATTTGGCTCGCCTTGAACTTCGTATCGCGGTTGAGGAATTCATTGCCCGTTTCCCAGCCTTCGAGTTGGGCGGCAGTGCTGATGATGTGCAGTGGAGTGTGGGTCAGATCCGCGGCCCGCGAGTTCTACCAGTTCGGGTTCTCACAATCGCCGAGTCCTAGTAACTACTTCCCATGTCGCAGTTCTCGGCAATGACCCCAGCCGGTGAAAACTGGCGTATACAACTTTTGTCGTGGGCTATTCCTGATGAGATCGTGGCCCAGGCCGAGGTCCCGCCTTGGGCTCATGATCCGGCAACATTTGCCGTTGATGAAACTATTGATGGAACAAGCCCTATTTTCGAATTGGCTCGAGAGTTGTTGCCTCTCAACGGGGGAAGTGTGATGGATGTGGGCTGCGGTGGCGGGCGTTCGTCGTTGCCGTTGGTTCCTCGTGCCAACCGTTTAGTTGGAGTGGATGAGAACCCAGCCATGTTGGCTCGCTTTGCTCAAGCCGCGCTTGAAGTGGGAGTTGATTTTTCTGAGATAGAAGGACGCTGGCCGGATGTCGTTGTGGCTCGGGAGTTAGCAGGTAACCCGATCGAACCTTGTGATGTCGTGGTATGTCACCATGTTTTTTTCAATGTTGCGGATCTCGAACCCTTTGTCGTCGCTTTGACCGCGATGGCCCGC